>CBFDAZ010000755.1:0-1775 GCA_965602825.1 uncultured bacterium | reverse complement strand
CCTCCTCCGCCACGTCCATCCCCTGATCTACGTCGGCCTGGAACCAACATGACGCAGCAGGAGCTGCGTCGTCACGAAGGCACGAAGGCACAACGTCACGAAGGGACAACGGCACAACGGTATGTTGGCAGCGGCCCTCGGTCAGGCCCTTAGCGTGCCCTTGGGCCTCCCGACAAACCAGTAGATCAGCGCGCCGATCCAGCCGGCCAACGCCACGACCAGAACCCAGATCAGCTTCTCGTTCTCGCCGGGGAACTCCCGCTTGACCACATCGACCAGCGCGTAGATCCAGAACACAAGCGCGACACAGCCCACGATGGCGAAGCCAAGGTACACCAGCCCGATCACTCCGCCAACGACTGCTCCTGCCGCATCTCCGGATGGCTGCATGTGGTTCTCCCTCCGGGCAGCGCCAGCGGCAGTGCCCGCGCGGCCCAACAGTGTCATTCCTGCCCGTTCAGCGGGGCGCAAGAGTCCCCTTGTCCCGGCCCATGTACCAGTAGATCAACGCCCCAATACAGCCGGTCAGCGCGACCACCAGTACCCAGATCAGCTTCTCATTCTCGCCCGGGAACTCCCTCTTGAGGACGTCAATGAGCGCGATGACCCACAGGGCCGTCGTCGCCACAATCAGCGCTATAGCCACCAACCAGACCGGCCCGACGAGAAGAGCGCCGGTACTCATGTGAGTCCCCCTTGAGCCGGGCGGACGCTCCGCCCAACTCGGTCTGCAAGGTCCTTGCCAAGCCGGCTCCTGTCAGTTCCCGGTGAGTGCCAGGCACTGCTCCATCGACAGCCTGGCGGCCGCTGCGGGGTCGCCCCTCAGCACGGTGCGGTAGTAGGTGAACGCCTCGAACTCGACGCTCAAGTAGCCGCCGTAGCCGATGTCATCCAGAGCCGCGAAGAAGCCAGGCCAGTCCACCGTTCCCTCGCCCAGGAGGGGGAAAGTGAAGGTCTCCCCGGGAAGGCCGCCGGGCACGCCGACACAGTCCTTCAAATGCACATGGAAGATGCGGTCGCCCCACTGCCGGATGGCCCACGGGACGTCATTCCCGTATAGCTCATAGTGGGACGGGTCGAAGTTGAGCCCCAGGTACGATGACGGATACCGCGCCATGAGCGGGAGTGTGGTGTAGTAGTCGCGCACCGTCATCCCGAACACGGCCTCCACGGCGAGCTTGACCTGCTTCTCCTCCGCCACGGGCACCAGTTCGTCGAAGGCCCGGAACACGAGGTCCCAGGCCTGTCCCTCCCCGATGTCCTTGCCGAGCCGGGGCGCATTCGGGTCCCACGGCGCCGGCCCGCTGAAGAGGTTGATGATCCCGATCCCGTGTCGGGCCGCCGCCTCGATGCACTCGGCAACGTGCGCCACTCGATCCTTCCGCGCCTCCTCGTCGAGGGTCGCGAAGTCGAGCTGCACGACCACCTCGGTGACCTCGGCGTCGACGCTCTTCGTAGCCTCAACCATCGCCGCAATCTGCTCGTCTGAATGCGAGCGGGGGTCGAAGTGGGCCATCGTCCACTCGATGCCTCGATACCCGAGCCCGGCAAGGCACTCCGCAACGTGAGCGGGTGCCCAGCTACCGAAGTCGAGGCTGGCCATGTAGGCAAGCTGTGATGGATCAGCCATTGTCTCAGCACACTCCTCGTGAGAGTCCACTCCTGCGTTCGGGTCGGGCTATCCGGGGGCAGTGATGCCCAATAGGTCGCCGATTCCTATGACGCCGAGACAGACGAGCGACACGATGATCGAGGCGATACAGACGCCAAGAACG
>CBFDAZ010000754.1:0-1895 GCA_965602825.1 uncultured bacterium | reverse complement strand
CCCGGGACGAGTGAGAGCCCAGGCCGCATCCTCCCGGCACCGGTTCCTCTCGCCTGGAGCGCCGTCAATGAGGCGTACGGCCCCGTGCTCGAGGCGGCGGTCGAGGGAAACGAGGCGGTCGCCCGCGCCCTGGGTTGCCGCTTGACGCCGGAGACAGGTCAGGATAACCTTGAGACACGCCGTTGGGGCCTGGAGGCGCTCGTCAACACAGAATTCCGGAGCCAGATGCACGTAGCTCGCAGCGCGCCGGACCCCGCGCGCCTGGAGTACTTGCGGGCGGGCATGGAGGCTTGGTTGCGAGGTCAGTACACGGAGGCGACGCAGGCAGTCAGGCGGATCCCGACTCACTGAGGATCGTCACCCCCGACCCCACTGGAAGGAAGGCACGCCGATGTCCAACGGAAGCGATCGGAAGCAACCTGTGGTCTATCTTCTCGACGTCACCAACCGCGACGCAGTCCAGACGTCGCGAATCTGTCTGTCCAAGTTCCAGAAGACGATGGTCAACTGGTATCTGAGCAAGATGGGGATTCACCAGAGCGAAATGGGGTTCCCCACCTACAAGCATGAGATCAACTACGTCAACGCCAACGTCAAACTGGCTGACCAGGGCGCCTTCGGTGACATGATCCTGTCGGGCTGGACGCCGGCCAAGGCTGAGTTCGTGGAGAAGGCCGTCGCTCAGACCAACATCCGGAACCTGAATATCTCCGTGTCCACCTCACGCATCATGACGGAGGGCAAGTTCCAGGGCCGCATGGACCGGGAAGATATCATCAACATGATGACCGAGGCGGTAGACGCCGCGAAGCAGGCGGGGATCGAGGTATTGGGTGTCAACGCCGAGGACGCCTCGCGTACCGACGAGGGGCCGGATGAGGACTACCTGTTGCGCTTCGCCGTGGCGGCCAAAGAGCACGGGGCGGACCGGATCCGCTACTGTGATACGCTCGGCTACGACCGCATCCACACGATCTATGAGAGCTGCAAGCGCCTGGCTGAGGCCGTTCAGCTCCCCATCGAACTGCACTGCCACAACGACCTGGGCCACGCGGTCGCCAACTCCATCGAGGGGGCGATCGGCGCCATCGACGCCGGGATGGATGCCTACATCAACACGACAGTCAATGGCATGGGCGAGCGCGCCGGCAACGCCGACATGGTGTCCACCATTCTGGCTGTCACCAAGACGCGTGGCCTGCGCGAGCGAGGGATACTCGATCCCACCATCAACCTGAAGATGGCGTGGAAGACCTGCAACTACGTGGCCGACGCCTTTGACCTCCCGATCCCGATCAACCAGGTCGGTGTGGGCGCCAATGCCTTCGCCCACGAGTCCGGCATCCACGCCGACGGCGTCCTGAAAGACCGCCACAACTACGAGCTCTACTCCCCCGAAGAGCTCGGGCGCGGCGAGGACGAGGAGCACGATCCCGTGCCGACCGGCCGTGTCATCACCACCGGCGAATACGGTGGGCGTGCCGGTATGCTCCACGTATGCGATCAATACGGCATCGAGGTCTTCGACGAGGCCGAGATGCTGGAGCTCGTAATGGCGGTCAACGCCCACAACCAACTGCCGCTCACGCCTGACGAGATCCGCTTCATCGCCGAGCACCCGAACGAGGTCCGACAGATCGTGTCGATCTACCCGCCACATGACTGACAGTGCCGGCCTCGGGCGCGGGGCCATGGGCATGGGGTGTGCGCTTGAGGATCCCGGCGGATGCCATCATCGCAGAGCACAAGCTCACCCGCTACCTGCTGGTACCGCGCCCATGGGATGACAAGGCCAAGTTCCTTGAGCAGGCCGGGTTCGGGCTCAGCAACTGGCCAGACCTTCTTCGGGCCCTGCGGGAGTTCGCCGCCGCACACGAGGCAACCGAGGAGAGCGA
>CBFDAZ010000753.1:0-1946 GCA_965602825.1 uncultured bacterium | reverse complement strand
AGCGCTCAGCTCATTCCTGGGTGAGCTGACGAACGGCGGACAGCCGGCGCCACTTGCACCGGTCGGCGAGCCGCCCAGCGATGCGCGCCCGGACTTCGACCCCTCCCCGCGGATGAAGCGCCAGTTCGAGGAGCTCTGCGAGTACACACAGGTGCTCCTCCGCCGTTCCCACCGCGTCCGCCAGGAACTCTGGAAGGACGCGGACAAGTCTTCGCTCGAGCGTTGGCAGGAGACGACGCAGCGCTACCGCGACACCATGTGGGACGAGGTGATCGGGCGATTCCCGCCGGCGAGCGTGCCGGCCAATGCGCGGACCCGCCTCACTTACGATCAGCCGAAGTGGCGCGGGTACGAAGTCGTCCTGGACGTCTGGCCGGACGTGTTCGCGTATGGCATTCTGCTGCTGCCGAACGACCTGCAGCGCGGCGAGAAGCGGCCGGTTGTCGTCTGCCAGCACGGCCTGGAGGGCCGTCCCCAGAACACCGTCGAGGGCAGAGGCGAGGGGGCGTACCAGGGCTTCTCGGCCCAATTGGCCGAACGAGGCTTTGTGGTCTACGCGCCACAGAACCCCTACATTGGGCAAGACGACTTCCGCGTATTGCAGCGTCTCGCCAATCCCCTGAAGAAGAGCCTGTTCGCTGTGATCGTGCGCCAGCACGAGCGGACTCTGGAGTGGCTGGCGGAGCAGCCCTTCGTGGATGGCGACCGCATCGGGTTCTACGGCATCTCCTATGGCGGCAAGACGGCGATGCGGGTCCCGGCGCTCTTGCCGCAGTACGCCCTGTCAATCTGCTCGGCCGACTTCAACGAATGGGTGCTGAAGAACGCGGTGTGGGAGGAACCTTTCAGCTACATGTTCACCGGGGAATACGAGATGTTCGAGTTCGATCTCGGGCACACGTTCAACTACGCCGAGATGGCCTACCTCATTGCCCCGAGACCCTTCATGGTGGAGCGCGGGCACGACGATGGTGTGGGGGTGGACGAATGGGTCGCCCACGAGTACGCGAAGGTCAGGCGCCTCTACGCCAAGCTGGGCATCCCGGAGCGCACGGAGATCGAGTTCTTCGACGGCGGCCACATGATCCGCGGCCAGGGGACCTTCGACTTCCTCCACCGGCACCTTAACTGGCCGAGGCCCGAGGAAGAGGGGAATGACTGAGGGGCATACGCGCTCACACGAGCCGTGAGGAGGGGCCGAACAGCAGGCTGCCGCCGTCTGCGGGCAAAGTACCCGGCCCGGGGCAGCGAGGGTGTAGCGTCGGCCACCATGCCGGAGCTGGAGCTCCGGCGTCACGAACGACACGGACGGTGGCGCGCCTCAGTTGCTTCCGGACCCCGCCGTCACGCCGATCAGGCGAGGTGCTTGCTCAACAGCTCGCGCACAGCGGACTCCGTCGGCACGCGCCCGCTCAAGACCAACAGATCATCGATCACGAGCGCCGGCGTCAGGATCGGCCCGTAGGTCAGGATCTCGTCCGGGTCTGTCACGTGCTCGGCGGTGATGTCCGCACGCCCCGTCTCCTCGACCACGCGGCTGACCCGCTCGTAGAGCGTCTCGCACCGGCGACAGCCCGGCCCCAGCACCCGGACTCGCGCTCGACCTTCGGCAGACTCTGGCATCTTGTCGGACCCCCTGATCGATTGCCTTACTGCCAGGATGTCTTCGGCCCGCCAATGGGCTCTGCGACCGCCCCCAGGAAGACCACCTCTCCCGGCACGGTCTGCAGGTACGAGGCCGGCACCAGGGGAGTCACCGGCCCGTGAGTCGCCAGCCGGCCGATGAAGCGCTGCCAACTCATGCCGGAGCCCAGGTGCGCGTCTAGCCAGAAGCTGCGGTTGCGGGCACCGAGGATCACATTCGGGCCGACGGTATACGCACAGGGCGGGATCGACGACCAGTCGCCACCCGCACGGAGCGAGTTATGCAGCAGGCTCATCGGATG
>CBFDAZ010000752.1:0-1965 GCA_965602825.1 uncultured bacterium | reverse complement strand
GCCCCACGCCAGTCTTCGAGGCAGACCGGCGACTCGGTCGGTCGAGGGGGCCGAGTGCTCGACGCCCCGCCGAGCTTGCGCTTCACCTTCATCCGAGACCTGGCCCGTTCCTTCTTCGGTGAGCATTGACGCCTCAAGGGCTGCAGGCTTCGCGGCGATGCCCCGTGCCTGGCGAAGGACTACAGCACCACTCCGCCCAAACCACGTGCGACGAATCCTCTGCCAGGGGAGGCGCGCTATGCCTGCCACCGAGAAGCCCAATATCGTGCTGCTGATGGGTGACGAGCATCCCGTGTTCATGACCGGTTGCTACGGCCACCGGAGTGTCCGCACACCAGCTCTTGATGGTCTTGCCGCGGAAGGAGTTGTGTTCGACGCTGCCTATTGCCCAAGCCCAATCTGCGCGCCATCTCGCGCGGCCATGATGACCGGTCGTCACGTCCACACCATTGAGGTGTGGGACAACGCGTCGCCGCTCCGCTCGGATTGGCCGACCTTCGCCCACAGTTTCAGCGCGGCGGGATACCGGACCGTTCTGTGCGGGAAGATGCACTTCGTGGGTCCCGACCAGCTCCATGGCTTCGATGAACGGTGGACCCAGGAGATCTACCCAACCACCTTCGACTGGACCCGGCCCAATCGCGAGGCCGTGGCCGTGAACGACGGCCAGAACATCGACCGGGTGTTTGAGTGCGGCCCGGGCTGGACGGCCGACATGGACTACGACGAGGAGGTCATCTTCCGGGCCGAGTACGGGATCCGGCGACTCGCCAGGCAGCGCCCGCGCCAGCCCGTATTGCTCTGCATCTCCTTCACGGCCCCTCATTACCCGTACAAGGCGCCCCCGAAGTACTGGAACATGTACGACGACGAGAGCGTGGACCTGCCGTCGATCCCGGAGGACTACGAGCAGCGGGAGCACGAGTACGTGAAGTGGCTGCGTCGGCACGGGCAGTTCGACCGGCTGGTGCCCGATGACGTGTGCCGGGCCGCCAGGCGCGCCATCCTCGGGCGGGTGACGCTGCTGGACGACTACGTCGCCCGGGTCCTGGCGACCCTCCAGGAGGTGGGATGGGCCGATGACAGCCTCATCATCTACGGCAGCGATCACGGTGATATGATGGGGGAGCATGGGCTGTGGTTCAAGAACGCGGCCTACGAGTGGTCGAGTCGCGTTCCCCTGATCGTCTCTGGCCCCGGGATCGCCGCGCACCGGGTCGCCGAACCGGTCAGCCTGCTTGACCTTGGCCCGACCCTTTGCTCGCTGGCCGGCATCCAGCCCGTCTACCCCGTCTGTGACGGCCGGGACATCTCGGATCTCGTTCAGGACGGACGGCCCTCGGGGCCGGGGCTTGCCATCATGGAGAACTACGGCGAGGGCGTGTGGCGAGGGTGGCGGATGGTACGTCGAGACAGGTTCAAGCTGACCTACGTACCGGGTCACGAGCCGGAGCTGTTCGACCTGGAGGCCGATCCGGGGGAGTGGAACGATCTCGCTCAGGCCGCCGCCTTCCACGACGTTCGCCGGGAGTTGACCGATCTGGCGCTGAAGGACTGGGAACCGGAGAGGCACGACGAAATGCGCTGGCAGAGCGAGGAACGCCGAGCGGCCATCCTTAGGTCGGGTCAGGTGCCGGACTGGCAGACCCCATCGCCGCCGGTGCCACACCCGCTACGGTCCAAGCCCGGCGCCCCGATTGACAATGTGGAGGTGGACTGAACGGCCTTCTGCGCCTCGACGACGCCCCCTCACCTCCGCTCCTCGTAGAGCTTCCTGACCTCCGCGGCAGACAGCTCCCGCCGGTAGAGGCGCACCTCGTCGATTGCGCCGGGGAAGCAATCCCGGAAGTCATCGAACCCGGTCGCGCCGATGTTTGCCACCAAGTGCACGGAGGGCTCCGTTTTCGTCGTGTCCAAGGCGCGGAGCTGGCCGTCGATGTACAGCGCCATGCCGCTTCTCTGGCT
>CBFDAZ010000751.1:0-1987 GCA_965602825.1 uncultured bacterium | reverse complement strand
GATCACCGTACAGGCGGCGGGCGGGGGGTAGGAGCGGTTTCAACCGCGATGCCGTGGCCGTGTCGTCGTTGCCGTGGTGCTGTGGGCCAAGTGTCCACGGACCCGCTGGAACGGAACGTCTTCAGAACAACGGTCGCGGTTGAAACCGCTCCTACCCCTCAGCACCGCCTGACAGCAACTCCGGCCTGCAACCCCTGTCTCCCCGCTTCTCCTCGACACAACCTTGCTCGCGCTCTTCGGAGACGAGCGTAAGATTCGGTATCGCGAGTTCCTGCCCTACTCGTAGGCGTAGAACCCCCGCCCGCTCTTGCGGCCGAGTTGGCCGCTGTCTACGAGGTCGACCAGTTCGGGGGCCGGCTCGAACCGCGGGTGCCCGGTCTGCTCGTGGAGCGACCGCAGGATGGCGAGCATCACGTCCAGCCCAACCAGATCCGCGGTCTTCAACGGCCCCATCTTGTGGCCGAGGCCGAGCTCGATCGCGGCGTCAATGGCCTCCGGGGTGCCGCCACTGGCCCACAGGTCCACTGCAGCAGCAACCAGCGCGGCGAAGGCCCGGTTCACCAGGAACCCCGGAACATCGGGGGCGGTGATCGGCGTCTTCCCCATCCGCTCGCACAGGTCAGTGGCCGACTCGGTGACTGCCGGTAGAGTGCGCTCGCCGGGAATGACCTCCACGAGCTTCATCGCCGGAACAGGATTGAAGAAGTGCAGGCCGAGGAAGCACTCGGGCCGCCGGCAGAACCGTGCCAGATTGCCGATGCGGAAGGTCGATGTATTCGTCGCCAGCGGCACTCCCTCGCGCAACCGGGGGCTGACCTCCCGCAGCACTTGCTCCTTCACTCCCAGGTCCTCGAAGACAGCCTCGATGGCGAAGTCAGCCTCTTCCAGCCGATCGAGGGACATATCCCATGAGACAAGCCGCCTCACGTCCTGTGCTTGCTCGGGCGTCAGCTTCTCGCGCTCAATGCCGTCTTCCAGCGAGCGGGCAAGGCGTTTGGCGCTGGCCGAGAGAGCCTGCTCGGAGACATCGATCAGGAGCACGCGGATGCCTGCCTGCGCCGCGACCTGGGCAATCCCGGTGCCCATGGTGCCCGCGCCAATGACGCACAACGTTTCCACCTGCACGGTTACCCCTCCCGCTCGATGGCCATCGCCATGCCCATGCCGCCGCCGACGCACAGCGTAGCCAATCCGAGGCGCACGTCCCGTCGTTCCATCTCGTAGAGCAGCGTCGTCACAATGCGAGCCCCGCTCGCGCCCAGGGGGTGGCCAAGCGCGATCGCGCCGCCGTTGACGTTGACTCTCTCCTCGTCAAACCCCAGCTCTCGTACGACAGCTACCACCTGGACGGCGAAGGCCTCGTTCAGTTCGACCAGATCAAAGTCCGCGACATCGACCCCCAGCTTCCCACACAGCTTCCGCACCGCATCCACCGGGCCCAGGCCCATCACCTCGGGCTCCACGCCCACCGCGGTCGCGCCGAGGATCGTGGCTCTCGGTTTCCACCCCATCTCTCGAGCCCGCTGCTCCTCCACGACCAGGAGCACGGCGGCTCCGTCGTTGATGCCCGACGCGTTGCCGGCCGTGACGCAGCCGTCCTCCTTGAACGCCGGACGTAGCCCGGCGAGGGCCTCGAGCGATGTCTCCCGCGGATGTTCGTCAATCGCCAACGGCTCGTCCTTCAGTCGGGGTACCGGCACGATCTCGTCCGCAAACGTCCCGGCCTGTATAGCGGCCCGCGCCCGTTCCTGGCTGCGAAGCGCCCACGCGTCCATCTCCTGTCGCGTGATGCCGGTGCGCCGCGCGATCTCCTCCGCCGTCAGGCCCATGCCGATCCCGGTGACCGGGCAGCAGAGGCCCTCGTCCATGAGCCCGTCAACCAGCTTCGAGC
Source organism: uncultured bacterium (assembly GCA_965602825.1). Taxonomy (GTDB): domain Bacteria; phylum Armatimonadota; class Zipacnadia; order Zipacnadales; family VGFC01; genus CBFDAZ01. The sequence goes on along the minus strand of CBFDAZ010000751.1, from coordinate 96 downwards.
TGCCGAGCTTGTGCCCCCAGCGCATATCCTTGACGTAGTAGGGCGCATTGCTCATGCTCTCGGTGCCGCCGGCTACGTAGATGGACCCTTCGCCCT
>CBFDAZ010000750.1:0-1992 GCA_965602825.1 uncultured bacterium | reverse complement strand
GGGCCCGAACCGGTCCGCGATCCATCCATGTAGATAGCGGCGCTTGCCGCGTTGCGGCGTTCGGGAGCGATGGGAAATAGCGATGAAGCAGGCCAGTGCCCTTTTCGGATCCGGTTCGTTGGTCGTGGCGCACGGGGGCGGAGCTGGAGCTCCGCCCCCACGAACGGCTCCCAGATCTTCGAGGCAGCAGGAGGCAGCGTTGCCGACATGATTGCCCTCACGATCGTCGCACTTGCCGTCGCTCTCGTGTCGAGCGCCGCGGCGGGAGAGCTCAGCACCCCGAACTACGGTGGTCCGTCGGGCCGAGCGAGCGTCACCGTTGTCTTCCCAGAGCCGGTGAAGGGGGCGCCGCTCAGCTTCGGGATCCCGGTCGGGCAGGCTCGTTCGCCGCAGAGCGTGTCTCTGTTCGACGACAAGGGACGCCCCGTCCCGGCCGACGTCACCGGGCTTGGGGACTGGCGATCTCAGCCGGCCAGGTGGGCCCTGATCTCGTGCGTTCTCAGCTCCGACCGACCCAGTACCTCCAGGAAGCTGAACGTTGAGTGGGGTGATCGGGCCGGCGAGTCGAAGCCAGGGATTGACTGTGATGTCGAGGGCGCCCGCGCTGTCGTTGACAACGGTGAGTTCCGGCTGACACTCGGGCCGGCCGGTATCGAGTCGGTCGCTCGTGCGGGGAGGACAGCGCGCTTCCCACAGTGGCGGCCGGCCTTCATTCCCCACCGTGGCGAGAGCCTCACCCCGGCGGACGGTTCCATCGGGTTGCTCTACGATGGCGGCATCCACAAGAAGATCCGGACGACCTCAACGCTCTCCGAGTCGATCGAGCTACAGCAGGAGTTCGATGTCTACGCGGGGTCGCCGTTCGTGCGGTGCGCCGTCCGCTACATCAACCGGACGCTGCAGGATGTGCCACTCGACGGCATCGTCCCGATCGAGTTGGCGCTGAGCGAGCGGACGCCGGCCCAGGTGGGCCTGAGCGGCAGCGGCCAGGCCCGAGCGGAGAGCTTCCGGATCTGCCAGCGGGCGTTTGGCTGGACGATGGAGGGCGACGGCATCGCCGACAAGCACGCCGGTGCCGCGGATGATCTGGGGGAGTGGGTCGCGCTTCAGGTCCGCCCGAAGCTGCGCCTGATGTGGGTGTTCCCCTATTTCCAGGAGATGGCCGCCGGCGACGATGACCTGGAGAGCACGCTCTCGTTCGACGGGCAAGAGCTGAGGCTGTGTCATTACAGCCGAACCGGGCCGGAGGCCGATGTCAGGCTGCGGGAGACGATGGCGCGGACGCTCGTCTACTGGCTGGTGGTCAACCCGCCGTCGGGCAACGAGGCTCAGCTCGCCGCGGCGGTCAAGGCGATGCCGTACGTGGTCTGCGACCGCGAGCACCTCACGCAGATGGGTGTCTTCCAGGAGCGCGATGTCTCGCACCTGTTCGACGCCGAGGTGCTGGAGGCAGCGCTGTACTTCGACCGGGCGCGGGTGCCACGCGCGGAGTACCCCAGGTGCGGGCGAGGCACCGATCCGGGGACGGACAAGAGCGGCGAGGGCACCTACGAGGTCGATCTGCATGCGGGTGGCATGGTGTTCGGCGAGGTGTTCCAGTACTTCGTCCCCACTCCCGGCGAGGGCGGGATCCGTTTCTACCGGGACGAGCTCGGCATCGGAGAGGACCACATCATCACCGGCGGGACCCATGCGTACCGGAATGGCGACATTCCACTGGCCCTGATGCAGGCCTATCTGCGGACCGGCGACCGGAGGCTCTCGGACTTCGCGCGCCTCCACACGCAGCTCTTCGCCGACTACGGCCTCAGCCACGCCCCGCCTCCAAGCGAGGGCGTGGGGCATTACTACTGCGATTGGTATGGCAATCCGTACGTCTACCAGCGCTTCGAGGGGCTGCTCCTGGGCTACCTGGTCACCGGGGAGCCGTGGTGGTTGGAGTCCGCGAAGGCCATGGCTGACTTCTGCGTTCGCGCCTGGTCCGAGGATCAT
>CBFDAZ010000749.1:0-2092 GCA_965602825.1 uncultured bacterium | reverse complement strand
CACTCCAGCCGCGCCGCAGGTCCGCGTTGTGGCGCTTGTTCTCGTCGCTCGTACCGTTCCAGGCATGATCGCCCAGCATCGCCCAGCACCATTCGGCCCGCCTTCGCCGGTCTCGCGTGCTCTCAGCAAGGCGCGGGTCAATCCGCCCTGCGACGGCCAGCAGCGCCTCCGCTGCCAGCATCCGGCGCTCTCCCTCCCGCATGTCGGCCGCGTACTTCGCCAGGCACACCGGCCAGACGTCCCACGCGTGCCCGAAGCACCCGCGGATCGTCGTCAGAAACGGCTTTGCGGCCTCCGCCTCATCTATTGCCCGGCAGAACTGCGGCAGGATGGCATTCACCAGCCTGGCCGGGGACGCATGGTCGTCGTTGTGCTGCTTGATCGCCTCGGCAAACTCCCGCGCCTGCTCGCCGCTGGTCGGTTTGATGTCCCCATGGGTGCCACTGGCCAGGATCGCCCGAAGGGGGTAGTTGACCCCCAGTTCGCCGAAATGCGGCAGCCATTCCGACCCGATCGAGACCGGATCGCGCAGCATCCTCCCGCCCTGCATGTAGCTCCACCGGTTGCAGGCCCACGGGTCCATGACCACCCGGGTCCGGCTTCCGTCCGGCCCCTCGAAGGCGAACAGCGGCGGGCTCTGCAGGTCAGCGAAGGTCGAGTCGTAGGAGTAGAACGGGTTCGACAGCCATCGAACGCCGCAGCCCGCCAGGATCGACGCGACGCCCCACGGCAGCGATGGCTCCTCGATATGCTCCGCCACCTCCAGCGGCCCTATCCCCCACTCTTGCTCGAGGCGCCGGGCCGGGTAGAGCGTCCGGATCGAGCCCTCGATGCTCTGGAACGCCCACAGAGAGTTGCACAGGTACGGGCTCACGAACAGCCGCCCCTCACGGATTCGACGGGCCAACTCCTCCTCGCGCTCGGGGTATCGCTCGACAAAGCACAGCGCCTCCTGCGTCACTGCCATGTTATAGCGCGACTGCTCTTCCGGCAGCCAGTCGTCCGTCCGGGCCATTTCATCCAGATGCCCCCGCACGATGTCGGCGAACGCCTGCCGCGTTTGGTCTTCGGTGAAGCCCCAGGTGTAATCGGGGCAGTTGTCGTTGGTGATGTAGATCGTCCATCCCGACGTTTCATCCGGCCCCTGACCTCGCCCCATGCGGACCAGCAGAAGCACCACGATTGCCATCAGCAGAGCCGCCAGCAGGTTCATCCGATATCGATCCTCGCCGAAGGGATGGGGCAAGCGAGCAAACCGCAGTCGCGCAGTTGTGCTCGAGCAGTTCGCGGACAAGACTCCACGGCTGTCAGCCACAAGGCGTCTGCAGAGGGGGACACGGTACGAGGCACGTCGTTTCCGCCTTCTACGTGCCGCCGGGGTCGCCACGGACCGCCCTCGCCCAACCGATGCACTTGTCCTGGCAAGCCCAATCGTCCGTCGAGACCCGGGCCCCACAGTACTTGCACCGAAGCTCGACGCCCGATCCCGTGGGGCGCAGGTGCACGTGCTCCGGCGGCGGCTCCTCCAATTCACGGATTGGGCAAGCGTTGCAGTCCTCGGGTGTGAGCTGCTTCTGGCTGGGGTCCAGTTCCTTACTGCAGTGAACCCGTATCCGCCCCCATCCACCCCGCCCTCCATTCGTCACCACGGTCGGAGCTGTCCGGTGAATGCAGTGGGGCCACACGTCGCTCAGCCTCCCTCTTGCGTCATCTTCCTCTATACCAATCCCGCCAGGGAAGCTGCCTATGTCAATGTGCCTTCCGGTTCCGCACTGGGCCTCAGCGAACCTCCACGTAGTGACCGTGCCACTTCACTCCTCTGGCTTGGTACACGGTAGGAGTTCCCCGGCTCTCCGCCGAAGGTAGAGTACGAATGGCGAATCCCGGGTTGACAGGAGGCTGACGGCCATGAGGCTGGCACTCCCCCGCGGAAAGCTGCTCATCTCCCTTCTGGCGCTGACCCTCTGCTGCATCTCGGCCGCCGATGATGGCGCCCTGCGGGTCAGCAGCGGCGCCGTGCAGCCGATGGACGATCATCCCACGATCCGCATGGAGAGCTGTCGGATCGAGGGCGACATCACGCGGAAGCAGA
>CBFDAZ010000748.1:0-2151 GCA_965602825.1 uncultured bacterium | reverse complement strand
AAGGCCACAAAGCGGTTCGCTGTCCATCTCCCCGCCGGATGCGGAACGCTTGGCGGCTTTGCGAAAGCCATTCTGGCCCTGAACTACGGCAAGCTCGCCGCAGAAGCGAAGCGGTGGAATCGGGATGAGGTGTGGGATACCCTTCTCGATGCTATCTCCGCCAACTTGGGCTGGGCGAAGCCCGAGGACATCCGGGGCCGAACGCCCTTGAAGGAACTCGGCGTCCGCCCCACTGCGTGAGGCCCGGAGCCTTCAGTAGCTGTAGACGTGCACTGCCAGCGGCTCGAAGATGTCGGTGAAAGAGGCGTCCTCAATCCGCACGACTCGGCCCTCGCCCAGTACGGTCGCCTCGCCGTTGGGTGTGCCTTCGGGCAAGGTGACCTCCACCTCGTGGCTCTCCCGCTCGACGTTGACGGCGAAGACAACGTGCCGGTCGGGTGTCTTCCGGTGCAGCGCGCGAACCGCTTCATCCGAGGTCTCCAGCCGCTCGCCGCCCGGCGCCAGGATCGCGTCCTTGAGTCCGACCAGCTCTGCGTTCAGTTCCCCGTGGTAGTCCCACAGTGGCGTCTCGGGGTACCACCACTGCTTGCGCTTTGGGTTGCGCGGCATGCCGAAGTCCTCGTGGGACTCGGTCGTGTAGTAGGCATACCAAACGAGCCCCCTCGCCCCCGACACGATCGCCTGATAGGTCATGTTCCGGAGTTCCTCGGACGTCGGCTCCCGCCAGCGGTTGTGGACCCCGAAGGCCTGCGGCACCACCCACAGTGCTTGGCCTGGATCGCGTGCCTGTTCGGCCTGATCTGCGTGGATGCTGACCATCGATATCGGCACCCGCTCAATCGGGTAGGGATCGGGCATCAACACATCCAGCGCCCGGGCGGCCCTCGCGAACAGGGCGGGGTTGTTCAACGCCGCGCCGACGGGGTGGTGGGGATCCTCCTCGGTGAAGACGTTCCGGACGTCGAGCGAGCGCTTCAGGCGCTCGCCCGCCGGCTCATCGACGCTGTACCACATCAGCAGCGCCGGATGGTCCCGAGCTGACCGCACGGCCTCCCTCACCTTCTCTTCCGCCCAGCCGCCGATCTCCGGCATGAACTTCAGCCCGCGCTCGTGGGCGAGGTCCATGAACTCCCTGCCGGGCATGCCCCAGCCGCGCACGAAGCAGTTGAAGCCCTTCGACCGGACATCGTCGAGCATCGCCTCGAGAGTGAGCGGCGGCAGGCCCGTGGCCTGGTTCTGCCTGGTCACCAGGTCCGCAACGGGTTCGGAAACGTGGTACAGCCCGAGCGGCAGGAAGGGCTCGCCATCCACGTAGCAGATGCCCTCGCGGTCGAGGATGATCTCGGTGCCGGGCGGTGCCGGGTGCACGTGCAGCGCACGATCCGCGCGCTGGAGTTCCGTCTCGCCGTGCAGCAAGCGCACGCTTAGCGTGTACTCGCCTGGCTCCCAGTCGGCAGCGGAGAACGTTACCGTCACTGGTCCCTCAGGCGAGACGGGCTTGCGTTCTCGCTCCGCCACGCCGTTCCCGCTCACCTCCGTCTCCAGGGCCATCCCTTCTCGCGCCTCTCGCACTCGCGCCACGACGCGGACTTCCTTCGACCAGGGCTGGCTGTGGAAGATACCCCCACGGTAGGCCGGGTTCGGCAGGTCGATCGTCAGCCAGGGCGCGACGTCTTGCCGGATCGGGTCCGAGATCCACACCGGCCCGCCATCGGCCTCGACCCGGGCCCGGAGCGTGTGCGTCCCGGGCTCGTCCACGAGGTGCGTGGTCTCGACCATCTCGCTGCCGCGACCAGCAATGCGCAGTGGTCGTACCGTCTGCCTCTGCCCGCCGGACGGCGAGACGCTCTCGACAACGTACTGGCCGGCGAACGCGTCGTCAGAGTGGTTGCCCAACGAGACGGACAGCGCACCATCACTGAAATCGACGCGGTTCGGCTTGAGGGGGAAGCGGCGATGGTCGGTCTCGACCTTCTTCACGAGGCCGAAGTGCGCGGGGGCGCCGAAGGTGCCGAACGTCGGCGACCAGCCCGATAGCTCGCCGGTGCGGGGGTAGTGCCGGTTGAAGTTGACGGGCCACTCCTCGGTGAAGCTCTCGGGGTCGCCCAACGACACCAGCGGAATGCGGAGTTCAGCCGTCCATCCACGGGG
>CBFDAZ010000747.1:0-2164 GCA_965602825.1 uncultured bacterium | reverse complement strand
AGTTTCCTCTGCACCGGGGGTGGCACCTGCGAGGGGACAGGATGCTCCACCTCGGTAGGGCTCAGGTCGCCATGGGCAGAAAGAACACGGGGACCGCAAGCCGTGCTGCTCGCGCGCGCCGAGGATACCACCGCGGAGGGGGGAGTGAAGCAAATCAATGTTCTTTTCTTTGAGAATGGAGATCATCTTAACGAGAACGGCACACCTGGCGGTTCCTGTCGCCCGAGCAGTTGACAACCTCACGGGCCGGTCGCGGAGAACGCCATCTGCCACGAGGTCGACAACCCCGACGGCCAGGTCCTCGTCCCCGCCCGCCTCCACGAGTCCCGCAACATCCCCGACTTCAACAAGCGGACCAACACCATGCTGGAGCTGGTCGCCATCGTGGGACTGTCGGCGGGACGTCTCTGTCCCGCGAGACTCTAGGCGGGGCCTGCCCTCGGCTTCGCTCGGCCCAGGCCCCGTGTCGCGACAGGGGGTCCCGATGACCGCCCCCAAGAGGGAACGACCCGAGAGACTCACGCGAGGAGGGTCGCTATCTGAGGTCGGAGCTCTCCGATGACAGTCCCATAGGATGGCAGGCTGGGCACGAGCGGGCCAAGCCATTGGTCCCACGTCCTCTCCACATAGGCGAGCATGGCTGCCTGGAAGAAGTCATCCGGCCCCCGGAAGGACACGCCTCGAATGGAGCACTTCTCCCGCAAGAAGGGTGCGAAGTCGCTCAGGTCCATGTCGTTCCAGTATGCTCCCAGCACGCGCCACAGGTCGTAGTAGTCACGGGCGCGCGAACGGCTCCACCCACGCTGATCCAGCTTCGCGACCTGCTGGAGGATGGCGCGCAGTTTCTCGGCGACGATCTCCTCAAGGGCGTAGACGCGGACCTCCGTATCGAGCGGCTCGCCGTAGCCATGGATCACGGGCCGCACCACTGGCGGCTTGAGCACTCTCTCGTCCATTGTGACTTCGACCATCACCCTCGTCTGCGCCCGCCTCTGCCACGGCAGGCGGGCGCGGATCGCGAACGCCTCCTGGCCTTCCGGGTGAGGCTCCCTCTCGACGTAACGTTCGCAGGTGATCTCAACCGGAGCGTAGACATCGAGAAGGCGAGCTGCGGTCTCGCAGACATCATGCATCGCGTCCGCCATGGCGGTGCCCACAGGCACGCCAGCCGTACCGGAGAAGTCGAGATCCTCCGAGAAGCGATAGTCGCCGAAGTAGCACTTCTTGAGCGCAGTGCCCCCTTTGGCAACGATGCTGTCCCGGAGCGCATCCACCCGAGCTACCCCGGCCAGAACCCACGAGAGAAGGTAGTCTCGTTCGAGCACCTCCCAGGGCGTCCCCAGGCGCTTCCGTGCTTCCTGCAACCGCGTGCGCAGCGGTTTCACGTCGGCGTCCTCCCTGGCAGGTTCTCCTGGATCATCCAGCGGCGATTGCAGGGGCCCCTGCGCGGCCCGGCAGGGTCCAGCGTCCTGTACCCCTTCACAGGGAGACGGGCGAGGCGCCCGAGGCACGCGGCGTCCACGCCCTGCTTCTCCAGCACCCAGCCCAGCCGCTTCACGGTCGCCGCGTCGATCTCGAGGGCGTAGGCCACGATGCGCTCGACGTCCAGGCGGCCGCCGAGCACGTCGAACGCGTGAAGGACCTCCGCGAAGTCCCCGCAGTACTGCGGCCTGCACAACCCGTCGAGCAGCGTCCGCTCCGGGTTGGTGATTCTGACCCGAGCATCATCCACCCACACCTGCTCCGTGCCGAAGAAGCGCCGGGGGACAACCTGGATGAACTGGTAGACCGCCTCACCGATCCGGTGGCCTCCACCGGCGGGCCTTGTCTGCGAACGGCCAGCCCGAGGCACTCGACTCCCAAGCGTGGTGAGTACGAAGACCTTCCGCGGCACCTGCTCCGTCAGACCATGATGGTGCAACGCCGACCAGTGGCTGATGGCGGCTGGGTTGACCAGGGCCATGGCGATCTCGAACTCGTGAGCAGGCGTCACCCCCGGCACCGTGGGCGAAAGGGCATAGAGGCCCTTGCGCAGGCGAACGATCCAGCCCGAGTTTGCCAGGTGGTGGAGTGCCTGCCGGAGGTAGCTGTCCGACAGCCCGACGGAGGGCGCGTACTCGCGTGCCTGCGTCGTCGTGAACACACGCACTCCGTCGCTGGCGAG
>CBFDAZ010000746.1:0-2168 GCA_965602825.1 uncultured bacterium | reverse complement strand
GCAGTTGGCCATGAGCGGGGGCTCACCTGGAAACGATGAAGATAGCAATAGAGCAGGCCAGTGCTCTCTTTCGATGCCGTTCGTTGTCCGTGGCCCACGGGGCGGAGCTGGAGCTCCGCCCCCACGAACGACTCGCGAATCTTCGGAGCAGGAATAAGGGTTCTGACGTTTAACCTCTAGGGCGACCGAACCGGCAGCGGAGCGTGCCGCTCAGGTCCGCAGGGAATGTGCACGACGGAAGACCACGAGGTCCTCAACGCAGATGAATAGGGACAGCGACGGCAAGGCGCGAGACCCGCTGAGCGCGCGCCTGGATGAACTCGACAACTACCAGACCCACACCCCGTTCAGTCAGCTCTTCTGCCGGCTGATCGTCGCGTGGAGCTGGGAAGCGGGCGATGACGGCGCCGGACTGCGGAAGGCCTGCCTGCGCTTCCTGGACGCGGAGCTCTGGTACCACCAGCAGCTCGAGGCGTTAAGCCAGCGGGAGAGCGTCGGCTATGAGGACTTGCGCAGCCTGGCAGACAAGCGCCGGATCAACCTGACGGCCCTCAGTGAGAGCATCGGCCAGACGGGCTTCACGAGCGGACGGGCCAATGTTGTGCGTCATCTGCTTCTGGCGGAATGCCACTACCACTTGCGCGAGACAGAGAGGGTCGTCGAAGAACTGGAGAAGGCCGTGGAGAGCGGAGGCGGCCACCCGATCGTTCACTTCGCGCTTGGTTACAACCGCTTCGACCGGGCCCGCGACCTGTACGCCGAAGCCCAGTCGACTGATGCCCCTGACACGGACGAGGTTGAGGCCGAGTTCCAGAGCCTGTGCCTGAGCGCCGCGGACGCATTTCGCGACGGATTGACGGGGCAGACGTTCGACGCCCAGCTTCACTTCTGGATCGGTCGGGCGCTCGCCGCAGCCGGCCAAACCGACGAGGCGGAGGCGGCCCTGGAGACAGCGGCACGCATCGATCCGTCGATCTTCGGGCGGCAGCTCATCGTGGATGGGTCGGACGAGGAGAACGCGATCGCTCCGGGGGCGGCCGATGAGGAGGCGAGTGAGGTTGACGAGGAAGCGGATGAGCCGGAGAGGGACGAGGCTCTGCCGCCGATCAGCGACGAAGAGGTCCGCATCGCCGGGGAGTTGCTCAAACGCAAGTGGCGACCGGACGACGTACGGGGCGATGATGGGTGAAGGCTCACTCCCTGGAGATGCGCCCCCGCTCCCCCTCGTAGAGGTCCTCGTGCAACGCCTTCAGCAGCCGGATGATAGGTAGCCCCTCCGGGCAGCGAGGCTCGCAGTCGCCGCACTCGGTGCACTGGTCGGCTTTCACCCCCGGGTACCAGTTCCCCGCGTTGCCCATGAACTTGTATCGATCCTTACACCAGTCGGCCAGGCCGTAGGCACGCAGCAGGTTGTTGAGTCTCAGCAGCTCCGGGATGTTGACCCCCGCCGGGCAGGGCAGACACTGGCGGCACTCCGTGCAGTATGCGCCGGGCAGGGCGCGGGCCATACGGTCGTGGACGCCCGCGACCAGACGGGCGAGCTCCTGCGGGTCGCCAAGCTCCCCGCCGAGGGCTGCGTGCGCCGCTTCCAGGTCATCCATGGTGCTGATGCCCACAATGATGGTGCTGACGCCGGGTCGGCTCGCCGTGTGGCGCAGGGCGAGCTCGACCGGGTCATGGCCGGCGATGGCGTCCAGCAGCTCAGGTGTTGGGCGTGCCAGCCAGCCCTGCCCCAAGGGGGTCATGGCGACGAAGGCCAGCCCCAGCTCTCGCGCTCGCTCCCGGACCGGGTCGTATATGGGGTCGAGATAGTGATACCGCCCGGTCACCGAAACGAACTCGCCGGTCTCCATCACCGGGATGACATCCTCGGGCAGCGCGTGAGTGGTGAACCCGACGTGTCTGACCAGACCCTCGTCCTGGAGTTTCCTGGCGCCCGCGAGAGGCCCGCCCTTCGCAAGGACCTTCGCCGCTGTCTCCGGATCGTTGACACCCCACATCTGCAGGACGGTGATCTCGGCGATGCCCATCCTCTCGAGCGACTGCTCCACCCGCCGTCGAACGGCATCCGCATCCGGATCGCTGCCGGAGTTGGTCTTGGTTGAGAACACGATGCCTTCGGTGTCACGGCCCGAAAGCGCCTTGCCGATCAGCTCCTCGCTGTTGCC
>CBFDAZ010000745.1:0-2170 GCA_965602825.1 uncultured bacterium | reverse complement strand
AAGGCGGGACTACGAACCAAGAGCACTGGTTTCTGCCGGTAGCTGAACGGTTACTCTTGACTCAGGCAGTCCGTCGCCGGACCGCAGGCGAGGGACCGCTGCCGGGCAGGGGCGTCAGTGCTCCGCGACCGGCGGCAGTCGCCGTTCGACAACCGCTTCGGCAGCGAACCGCAGCGCTTCGCGGATGTCCTCCTGCTCGAGGTCGGGGTAGGCCTCGAGGATCTCATCACTGGTCATGTCGTCGGCCACCATCCCGACGATCACGGAGACGGGGATGCGGACGCCCCGCACGCACGGCACGCCGCCCATCTGTCTCGGGTTCACGGTGATCCGCGCGAATCCCATCGCTCGCCTCCTCTCGCCGCAAGCCGCCGCGCCAGCTCGGCGCGGTGGTGATGCCGCGACGGCTACGGTTTCCTGGCGCACCCACAGCTTACCTCGCCAGTCTGAGCAAGTCAACGCTGACCGGGTCGGGGATCCTCCTTGCGCGCGACGGGACGTTACAGGAGAGCGTTCCCTCACAGAGCAGTGCCAGCCCAGCCTCTGCATCTCGTTACTCAGCGATGTCTTCCGAGGCTCTCTCCAGCCCTTGGATGAAAGTCAGTACGGCATCCTGGATCGCTGGGAAGTGCGCCAGCAACTCAGGCACTGTCTTGGACTTGCCGTGCTGGAAGGTTATCCCGCCCCCCGGTTTCTCAGTTGGGCCGAGAGCCGGATCGATCTCGGCCAGACGCTGGTAGAACTCCCAAGCGAGTTCCTTGGGATAGCCGGCCTTCACGAGGGCCTTCAGCACTCCTGTGTTCGTGTAGACCTTGCCGCTGACGACGATGCGGAACAGCGCTCTGAGAGGCAGATCGGTGTTGGGCCGCTCGAACTTCAGGCTCAGCCCCCGCGGGGTGTAATGCTCGTGCAGCAGGCCGTGCTGCTGGACGATGTGATCGATGAACGCCTCGGTCTGTTCCGAGGCCCGCTGGCCCGACGACTTAGCCAACTGGTCGTAGAATTCCTTCTTGCTCAGAGGCTTCCTCTCGCCTCCGTCCGGGCCTGGCGGAGGCGTGGCCGTGGAGAGCCTAAGCAGCTTGGCGAGTTCCTCGGCCGCCTCGATCCGGACGACCGCTCTCTCGATCTCCGCGGTCCTTGCGACGATCCGCGGCACGAGGATGAGCGGGTCGGACCCCGCTGTAGGCGCATGGAAGCACCCGATCTCCACGAGCCCGAGGGTGAACTGGAGGCTGGGCGCGCTCTGGAGGTACGAGGCCATGTGCTGGATGTTCTCGCGGATGCCGTCCCCGACGATGAGGAGCAGGAAGCGACCCTGGCTCAGGCAACGTCCCACGGCGTCCGCGAACTCGGTCTCGTCCAGTTCCTCCTCGGCCTTGTCACCCACGTAAGCGCACAGGTCCCCTCGATCCGCCTCGCCGCGCTTCGCGTACTCCCGGAACACGCTCTCGAGGCGAATGTAGTCCCACCGGGTCAAGTTGTTGCAGTAGTCGATTATCTGGGCGACCACTTCGCGGCGAGCCTCCGGGTTCCTCCACAGCTTCGTCTCCACAAGGGTCAGATAGCCGTTCGGGCTGGTGTAGAGCAGGTCCAGAGAGCCGCTGCCGGTGCTGACCTCCCGGCCGATACAGACGGGTGGCCCGAAAATCGGGTCCATCTGCTCAACGGGCAGGAGCTCCGGCCGCTCCTCCAGAATGTCCTGGAGTTCCCTTTCCGAGAACGGCGGCTGACCCAATGGGATTCTGCGAAGCGGATGCACCTGCCCCTTAATACCCCGTTCGATCATCAGGGGCCGCGGCCCTCGCTCAGTCATGGCGTACTCCATACGCAAACGTGCTCAGCTCGCGACGGTCACCGGCATGCCGTTTGCCGCCCGGGCCTCAACGCAGGCACGGATGGCCTCGCGGATGTTGGCGACGGCCTCTTCCTCTGTCTTGCCTTGGGAGACACACCCTGGGATGGCCGGGCACTCGGCCACGATCATGCCGGTCACATCGCGTTCCAGCGTTATGATCAGCTTCATCTTCCTCACCTCACGCCCATTGTAGGGGGCTGGCGCTCGGGGTGTCAAGCAGGGCTGGGCGCCCTTCGGACGGCGTCCGGCATCCCTATCAACCAGCTCGCCCGATGCTCACTTGCTCACGAGCTTCGCGCGCGGCACGGCCACGAC
>CBFDAZ010000744.1:0-2190 GCA_965602825.1 uncultured bacterium | reverse complement strand
GTGACGGCGAGCGCCTGCTCCATCGCGGGCAGGGCGCTGGTGGCCGTGATGGCCCGGTCAGCCATCTTGCCATCGGTCTGCTCCTCGATGAAGGCCGGGATATCGGAACAGTGATGCGCAGAGCCCTCCTTCGTGCTGAGCACGTGATCGGCACCCAGCGCCGCTCCGGCATCCAGGCGGTAGTCTCGCGTCCCGACGAGAGCCACGGTCCCCGCCCCGCGCGCTTTCGCCAACTGCACCATCATCAGGCCAATGGCGCCCGGCCCGTAGACCACCACAAAGTCCCCAGGCTCGACACCGAGCTTGCTGATGGCGTAGGTGGCGCAGGCCAGGGGCTCCGTCAGCGCGCCGGCTTCGTAGGAGACATTGTCCGGCAGCTTGTGCACACCCGTGTAGGTGCTGCGACAGAGCTCTGCGAAGCCGCCGTCGGTAGACACGCCCAGGACAGCCTTGGTCTCACACAGGTTGGGCTGGCCCTTCTTGCAGATCTCGCAGGCGTTGCAGTACTGCACGGGATCCAGCACCACGCGGTCACCGGGCGAGAAGAGCCCCAGTTGCTTCGGGATGTCGCCGACCTCGACGACCTCGCCGCTGAACTCATGCCCCAGAACGCACGGCCCCTTCCCATCGGGCGTCTCCAGGCTGCTCATCCCGAAATAGTAGGCAACATCGGAGCCGCAAATGCCACAGGCCTCCACGCTTACAACCACGTCCGCCGGGCCGCACTGCGGGTCCGGCGCATCCGTGTACTCCATCTTCTCCGGTTCGTAGAAAACTTGCGCCTTCACGGTATCAAACCCCCGTTTCTGGTTGGCGCTGCGCCGGCGTCGGCAAAGCCTATCTTGCCTCTGCCAACACGTCCTGGCCCCGACTTCCTCAACGCCGAGCCCAGTTCCTCTCCGCTCGAGCAAGACGCGTACACAGAACTGCTCGCACGCGCGGCACAGTGAAACGACCCGCCGAGCCAAGGGAACCGACCCCCAGCCGGCGAAGGATGAACCGGTCGGCGGCTACGATTCCCGCAGTTGGAGGGATCCTGTGCAACCGCTGCTACGGGCAATGGCGCTTCCGGTTGTGTTGCTGGCGTTGGGTGGCGGCCTCTGGGGCCAGGCGCTCGTCGAGTGTCCGCGAGCGCCCGCGCCTCCAGTGCTTGACGGCAACGTCACGACTCAGGAATGGGTCGCGGCGGGCCGCATGAGCCCCTTCCTCCTCCTGAACCATGGAGGCTTGCCCAGCGAATCCACCGATGTGCGGCTCATGTACGACGACGACGCCCTCTACGTCGCTGCGCTCATGCACGACTCACAGACTGATGATCTCAGGGCCGAGGTGACGGCGACCGACGGCGAGGTGTGGCAGGACGACTGCTTCGAGCTGTTCATCGATGCGGTCGGCAGAGGCGAGTCGTATGTCCACTTCGTCGTCAATCCTCGCGGCACGCAGTTCGACGAGTTGGACCGTGACCCACTCGCCGACTACGAATGGACGGTGGGCGTCGCGGTGCACCAAGAGGACTGGTCCGTCGAGATGGCCGTTCCCTTTGGGGCCGGGCAGCCTCCGCAGGAAGGAACCGTCTGGCGCGTCGGGGCGGCCAGACATGCCGCACGCCTCAGTGAGTTCAGTAGCTGGCACGAGGGGGTCGAGAGCTTCCACCAGCCCGAGCGGTTCGGCGAGCTTCGTTTCGGCGGAGCACACATATCCTTCAACCTCGCGGACATGGGTTCGCGCCGGCTCGGCAAGAACACCGCGGTGCTCCTCGTAGCCAACGCCAGCCCGGACGACGTCGGTTTCAAGGCCAACGTCAGAGTAATGGGCCGCGACCGGGCCGGCCACTTCTTCCGGGCTACCAAGTTCGCCGCCCCCTCGGGTGAGCGGACGCTCGTCGACGCGCCCTACGAGGTTGTACAGGACGGAACAGGCACGGTCCTGCTATCCGTCACCGATGACCAAGGGACAGTCGTCTACCGCACGGCTCCCTTCCCCATCAGGTTGCCGGGCGTGTCGGAAGCGCTGTTTGACGCTGAGTCCGCGCTGGCGGACGTGAGCCGGGAATGGGCCCAATTGCCCGACTCGCCGGCCAGGGCCACCCTCAGCGGCGAGCTGGACGAGTTGTTCGCCCAGTGGCGCGCGCTGGCGGGTATCGCATCCCGGCGCGCCTCCCTCGACTCCGCAGCGCTGCGGGAACTCGAG
>CBFDAZ010000743.1:0-2280 GCA_965602825.1 uncultured bacterium | reverse complement strand
CTCCAGTTCAGGCGCACGATCGCCAGGGGCGCTCCCCGGTAGTCGAACGCCATCCCACAGTGCCCCAGCATCCCGGGAGACACCAGGATGGCATCCGCCTCCGCCAGCTTCTTGATCTCCTGGGGAAGATCGATGATACCGGGCGTCGGTCCGAAGAACTCACCGTGGTCCACCGCCACGATGACGGCGTTCTTGCCTCCGGTGAAGAGGCGGTTGAAACGGATGTAGTGGCCCTCCAAACTCCCATCCCCCAATCGACTCACGCATTCCGGCAGCGGAGTCTGAGTCTGCGCGGCCGGACTTCCCTGGTTGCCAACGAACGACCTTCCCAAGGGCCCACTGGGGCCGCCTGAGAGGGCAGTAAGGAGCCGGGCGCGAAACCTCCCTTGATGGGGGAACGCATGGCCCCCGATGCAACAAACCGGGGCCGCTGATCGTCAAACTTACGCGGCACCGGTAGCACGGCAAGATCAAGGAGGAATCCTGGGATGCGTAGCACGGTCTGGAAGAGCGCTTGCGCCCTCTTGGCCGCGGTCCTGGTCGTCGGCCCGGCGAGCCCACAGGAGCTGCCGACCGAGTCCGTGGACGAGGTCTCGGAAGACATCGACCTGCTCGAACAACTCAGCATGTACGAATTCACCCTCGACCAGCTCCAGGCAATCGTCCCGGTTCTGACGGAGCTGGAGGCCCGACGCCTGGCGCTGGAGGGCTACAAGCGAAGCGAGGAGGCTCTCGCCCCAATGCGCGCCCTCCGCGAGGCACTCATCAAGGGCGAGGCGACGGATGAACTGCACACGGGAGTCGAGGTGGTGTGGGACCAGATGATGGAACTCGAAGAGGCTTATGACGAAGCGATTCCGGGCGCCATGGGCAAGGTCGCGGCGCTGCTCACCGACGAACAGATCGCCGTGTTAGGCCTGGAAGACGAGTGGGCCTACGATGAAACTGACCGCATCTTCGCCGACCTCGACAATGCCCGGGATTTCGACGACGCAACGTTCAATGCGTGGCGGGACCGGGCCGCACGACAGGTCGCCTTTCGCGCGGCGGGAGACAGCCAGGAGAAGGCGAAGCAGGTTGAGGATACCGTCAAGCAGTTCCTGAACAGGGCTCGCAACCTCAAGGAAGACGACTACATGGACCGGTACGACGAGCTGTTCGACGAGCTGCACGAGCTCATCAACAGCTCTCAGCCCAAGCCCCTCCGGGAGGTCATCGAGGCGCAGGCCGCCGAGGAGCTGGAGTATGTCATGAGGTCGGAGCGGATTCTCCCGCTCATTGAGGCGCGGGTAAAGGCGCTGGGCGGAGGATAGCCCGCTCGGGTAGGTACCTGCGTGAACTCCGACGGCGGCCGGCGAAACTCGGGCCGCCGTCTGGCTTGGCGGGGTGGTCAGTCGGTTCCGGGCACTTGCCCCAGGATCTGACGAAGGCGAAGCGCATTCCGCGGCGCGTTGGCGAGGAAGTCGTTGTCGAAGTAGACGTAGACATCGCGACCCGTCGCCGCCCACTCGCGCGCTCGACGGGCCCACTCCTGCAGCTCCTCTTCCGAGTACGACGACTGGTACAGCACCCGACTCCCGTGCAGGCGCACGTAGGCGAAGTTGGCGGTCAGCTCGAAGGCGATGGGGTAGTCGGGAGTGTCCGCGAACGCCAGCGCGCAGGAGTGGCTGGCGAGCGCCTCGTAGACCTCCCGGCAGAACCACGACGGGTGACGGAACTCGAAGGCGAAGCGCGGCCCGGCCGGCAGGAGGTCCAGAAAGCCCTTGAGACGCTCCACATCGCACCGGAACCGGGCTGGGAACTGAAAGAACAGCGGCCCGAGCTTCGGGTGCAGCAGAGCCATCCGGCGGACGAAGTTCCACAGCGGCCGGGAAGCCTCCAGGAGCTTCAGGTGATGGGTGATGTAACGGTGGGCCTTCACACTCAGAACAAAGTCCGGCGGCGTGGAGTCTCGCCAGATCGAGATGGCTCGCGGCAGAGGGAGCCGATAGAAGGAGAGGTTGACTTCGACCGTGTCGAAGCTCTCGCAGTACTTGGGAAGCAGTTGCTTCGTCGAAGTGCCCACGGGGAAGAACGTACCGCGCCAGTGGGGGTACGTCCAGCCGGATGTTCCGATGCGGATTTCAGCCATTCGGGACCGCGTCGGGCCTGGAGACCCGACCTACAACGACCCTATGGGCCACAACTGCCGCCAAGCGCCCATCATCACCGGCGACAAGCGTCTGGCCCGGATCATTCACGATGCACTGCGGTTAGAGCACCCAACGACAGCGGGAAGGC
>CBFDAZ010000742.1:0-2311 GCA_965602825.1 uncultured bacterium | reverse complement strand
ACTGCGCGGTCGCGGAGCTTGGAGGAAGTGGCGCGGAGGCGCACCATCCGCCCATCCTCGATGCGGCCGAGCCGGATCATGGCGCCAGTGGTGATCATGTTGAGGACCAGCTTCGTTGCGGTGCCGGCCTTCATGCGGGTGGAGCCAGTCACCACTTCCGGTCCAACGACGACGTTCACGCTCACATCCGCCCACTCATCGTGCTCGGCCGGCCGGTTGCAGGCTACGGCTCCTGTCGCGATGCCGAGCTCCCTGGCCCACTTGAGCGCCCCGATGACGTATGGCGTCCGACCGCTGGCGCTGATGCCAATCACGACATCCTTCTCGCCGCAGCCGCGCCGCTCAAGCTCCCTCGCAGATGCCTCCGGATCATCCTCCGCCCCCTCCGCCGCGCGCACCAGCGCCGGCTCTCCACCCGCAATGAGGCCCTGGACCATCTCCGGCTCGACGCCGAAGGTCGGGGGGCACTCCGAGGCATCGAGGACGCCGAGCCTGCCGCTCGTCCCGGCACCGACATAGAACAGCCTCCCGCCCTTCCCGAGCCGGTCAGCGACGAGGTCCACGACTCGCGCGATGTTCTCCAGCTCCTGCTCCACGGCCCCCGCGACCTTCGCGTCCTCGGCGTTGATCAAGCGGAGAACCTCGATGGTTGGGCGCTCGTGGATGCCGGCGCTGTCGGGATGGGCGCTTTCAGTGCTCAGGTCTCTGATGTCCACGGAGTCTCACCGTCCTGCTCTTTCTGCCCCTCGTAGATGGCTTCCTTGTGGGGGCTTTGCCATCCCAAGGCAGTTGGGCGTGCGGTGCGACCTCGAAAAGCGGGTACAGGCACGCGTTTCGCGCCCAAGAGGGCTTTCACAGTGGGGTACTCAGGCGAAACGCGGTGCCAGTCCCCGTTCTTCGCGCACTCCCCACAGGAGACGAGGGGTGTCCAGCCGCGTCTCCAATCCCACCCTCGGCAACCGTCGAGGCGGCCGGCATGCCGCGCTGCGCCGCCCTGAAGCAACGAAGACGACGGCGACCACCACAGCCGGCAGGTCCCTGACCTCGGCGCGGTGCGCCGAGTCGGGATGTCTTCGGCAGGTGCCGGCGCTCCCGGGAACGGCGGACCTCTCGGGCACGCGGGACGCGAAGGGGCCCGACCGTAGCTGGCCGGGCCCCAAGCGGTAGGAGGTGGTCTGCAGCGGGTCAGCTACCGCACGATTCTGACCTGTGTGAGAGCGCGGCTGGCCGCCCCGTCCTTGGTCTTGGCCTCGATCTGGATCAGGTAGGCTCCGTTCGGCACTCGGAGGCCGTTGTCGCTGCACGCGTTCCAGAGGATGGAGTTCCGCCCGGCCGTTGCGGCACGGTTCGTCGCGACGCGGCGGATCGGCCGGCCGGCGATGTTGAGCACGCTGACCGCGACGTCGGCATCGCGGCTGAGCGTAAAGATGATCTCCGCCCCGACCCCGGTCGGCGCCGCTGACGCGCTGGCAATCGTGAGGCCGCTAGCCGATGAGCCACCCTCGCCCTGGTACTCGTAGGCGCCCATGTCCACCTGGGCGTTCACGATCCGGGGATTGCCCTCGATGTCCGTCTCGGGAAGGTCGGGGGCGTCCTTGTCACCCGTGTCGATGCACGGTGAGGCGGCGGAGAGACGGAAGTCGCCGCCGGCAGCGTTCACGAAGAGGGGATCGGCAGAGATCGTGCCCGTGCCATCCAGCACCTCGACATACGTCCCAATGACGCCAACATCCGAGTATGTGAGCTGGACGGGCGTCGGCACAGGGTCCGGCACCGGGCCCGTCCACCACGGTATGCCGCAGAGGTCGGCTGTTGCGTTGTCCCACATGATGCAGTTGGTGATCGTGCGTGGGCCAAGTGAGTCCGCTCGGACGCCTTCGACGGCATTGTGGGCGACCGTGTTGTTCACCAGGATCGCTTCGATGCCTCCAGTAATGGACAGAGCGGCAGGGCGATACGCCTGCGTCAGGGTGTTACCCGCGACGACGTTGTTGATGAGCGTAAACGAGGACCCCGAGTCGCCCTCCAGCGACATTCCGGCGGTCATCAAGTTGGCGCTGTTGTCGCAGATCTGGTTGCCAATGACCAGGTAGTGTCGGCCGGTGGCGGTGTTGAGTCTCGCTCCGCCGCAGCCCCCGCCGTAGTTGCCGGTGATGGTGTTGCCCTCGACGACGTAGTCGCCTCCGACCTGGTAGTAGTTGCTGATATGCACTCCACCGACATTCGAGCTGGTGTTGTCGATGATGATGTTGTCTCGCAGGACCCCGCTGAAGCCGCCACACCAGAAGCCCCCTGTGTTGAACCCCTCGTT
>CBFDAZ010000741.1:0-2330 GCA_965602825.1 uncultured bacterium | reverse complement strand
GCTCCCTGGCCGTCAGGGCATACACGTACGCCGGCTGGATGGCCATGTCAGAGTACCTTCTGCCGGCCCAGCGGTCGGGGTCATAGGGTGCGGCGTAACTGCCGGCAGGGATCGCTCGCTCCGCCTCGCCGGCGAGCTCGAGTTCGAAGACGTACGGCACGGAGGCTTCTTCACGGCCGTCGAGTAACTCCACCAAACGGTCCACCGCGCGACCCAAGCCGGTCTCGCTGCTCCCCCCGACGATCAGCGCGTCGCCGCCTGCACCCAATCCTCGGGGGATCGACCGCAGCACATAGCCGTCGCCTCCGGGATGGTACGCGTCGGTGAAATCCAGCAGATCGGCGTAGTAGCCGAGCATGGCGCGGTTCGTGTTGATGTCGCCGAGGAGGATGTGGGGGGCGGCGGCGATGTCGGCCCGGAGTCGAAGCCCCGACTCGTCGAGCGCCTCGTCAGCGGGCAGCACGGTCGCTCGGCCACCCAGATCGGTGACAGCCTGGGCCAGGCGTTCGGCCTGGCGGCGGCCGGCTTCCGTGACCGGGTGCACCACGAACGCACCGGAGAGCGACAGAGAGGTGCGCAACTCGGGAGAACGCATGGTGCCCCCCTCTTGCTGAGCAGCGACGTTGTTGCTGAGTGCTAACGCGATGGTCAGAGGGACGCACAGGGATGTCATGGTCTCTCAGGAGCTCCTGACCACGGTCGAGACGACCGTGGCACGAAGTGTTTGAGGCAGTCGTCCATGCCGCCTGCAGCGGCGCCGTGAAACGATGAAGATGGCGCGGCGTAGGGTTGGGAAACCCGACCGCAGGGCCAGGGGCCCGCGGGCACGCACGAGCCCCCGGGTCGTCGGCCCGTTTACAGCTCGGTCGGCTGGACGATGACGTGCCGGATGCGCTGGCGGTGCCAGGTGTAGGTCATGTGGAGGACGCCGTCGGAGGCCTGGATGATCGCCGGGTAGGAAAGCTCGCCTTCCTCGTCCTCGAGGATCAGCGGATCGCCCCACGTGTCCCCACCATCGCTCGACGCCGCGAGGTTGATCGGGTGACGCGCGTTGTCGGAGTGGTTGTAGATGAGCGCCACCCGGCCATCATCGAAGCTCAGCGCGTCAATGCCGCTGTTGGGATTGGGCAGGTCGGTCAGTGTGGCCTCAGACCACGTTCTCCCGCCGTCGGCTGAACTGGCGGTAACAATGCGGCCCATGCCTCTGGACCGGCAGAAGAAACGAATCCTGCCTCCGCCGAGATCCACGACGCCGGGCTGGATGATCCCAAAGGGCTTCCCCGGCACGAAGATGGGTCCATGCTTCGACCACGTACGCCCGGCGTCGGGTGTGATCTCCGCCCAGCAGGCCCAGGCCTGGTAGCTCTCGACCGAGGAGCCGCAGAGGATCTCGCCTGATTCAAGTTGGGCGGGCTTGTTCTTGATGGGCCCAAGGATGCCCGCCGGGAGCCATTCGGGTTCGCTCCACGTCTGTCCGCCGTCGGTCGAGCGCTTGAGAAGGCCGGTCCAGTTGCTGGGGCTCGGGCCAGCCTTGTAGAAGAGCAACGTCTCGTCCTCGGTAGTTCGAAACAGCACGGGATTCCAGCACGGTTGCCGCGGGTCGGCGGCTATTTCGCGCGGCTCCGACCACTGGCCGCCATCCCAGTGAGACAGCCAGATGCCGACGTCCTTTTTCCCCTCACTCGTGCCGCCGAACCATGCACAGAGCAAGTGTCTGGGACCGACCTCGACGACTGTCGAGGCGTGGCACTCGGCGAAGGGCGCTTCCTCGAAGACAAAGCTCTTCTCCATGGCGTGACCCCCAATGCCGTGTGGCGGCTACTCCGAGCGGGCCCCAAAGTACGTACTGTGCATCGGGACCTGGTAGTAGCCCATGGCCGCGCTGACGACGTAGCTGCG
This sequence comes from uncultured bacterium, assembly GCA_965602825.1. Lineage (GTDB taxonomy): Bacteria > Armatimonadota > Zipacnadia > Zipacnadales > VGFC01 > CBFDAZ01. Next base: position 431 of record CBFDAZ010000741.1, on the reverse strand, counting down.
GTACACCCGATCCTGCATCAGGCAGGGACGGCGATCGGTCGCCGGGACCGTTGTCGTGTAGATGCGCATCTCTCCGGGGAGCGTGGTGATGATCTCTTCCCGCCAATCTCCCAGGATGTCGGCGGTCATGACGTAGCGACCCTCGAGCTTCGGCTCGTGATCCTCGCCTCCGTAGTCGAAGATCCGACTGCCCCGCACCAGCTCGCGCTGTGGATCGGCGTCCCAGTAGGCCGCTCGCGGAGCGAGGCTCATGTCTTCCTGTGACAGCAGCTCCCCGCGTGCGGAGAACAACCAGCGTTTCTCCTTGAAGTCGCGCTCGCCGCCGTAGCACTCGCAGCCTGGGTGGGCTGCATCAATGTCGGAACAGAGCCCCGACGAATGCACGTGCTTGGTCGGCTCCTGCAGGCCCCAGATGATCTCTCCGGTCTTCG
>CBFDAZ010000740.1:0-2350 GCA_965602825.1 uncultured bacterium | reverse complement strand
CGAAATCCCCACTCGCCTGGGGCCGCGGCTGCCGCGGGTGTACGTCTGAAGGAGGCGAGCCACGCTGACTGTCCAGCGCCTTGCAGTCCGGGTCCCCGCGACCACGGCGAACCTGGGTCCGGGCTTCGACAGTTTGGGGCTGGCTCTGCGTTGGTTCAACGTAGCCGAGGTGTGGGCCGACGATGACCAGCAGCACCTGATCGAGGGCGAGGGCGCCGATTCGCTGCCTCGCGGAGCGGATAACCTGTTCCGAAGGTCCATGGCCGAACTGGCGGCCCGGGCCGAAGCCACGCTGCCCCCGGTCAGTGTACGACAGGAGAACGCGATCCCTCTGGCAAGCGGCCTCGGCAGCAGCTCGGCAGCGATCGTCGGCGGCTGTGTCGCGGCCAATGTCCTCCTCAACCGTCCCTTCAGCGATCGCGAACTCTTCGTCATCGCCGCCGAGATCGAGGGCCATCCGGACAACGTCGCCCCCGCCCTGTTTGGCGGCCTGACCGTGTGTTTCGAGGGCGCTGACCGCGCTTCGTGCTTGCGGATCGATCCCGTCAACCCGCCCCGCGCGATCGTCGCGGTACCCGACCATCGGGTGGAAACAGAGAAAGCGCGACAGGTGCTTCCGGACTCAGTCCCGAGACGGGACGCCGTGCTCAACGTGGGCCATGCAGCGGCCGTGGTGGCGGCCTTCGGTTCGGGAGAATACGCGGCGCTCGGCGAGGCCATGGAGGATCGTCTGCACCAGCCTTACCGCGCGCACCTGGTGCCCGGTATGGACTCCGCGATCGCGGCCGCCCGGCGGCACGGCGCGTTCGGCGCCGCTCTCAGTGGCTCCGGCCCCACCATCGTGGCCTTTGCTGCCGAGAGGGAGGCCGAGATCGCCGCCGCGATGAACGCTGCCCTCGCCGACGCCGGCGTCACCGCGATGACTCAAACGTTGGACATCTGCGAAGAGGGCGCCACGGCCGAGTGGCGGGGATGAGCGGGGCTGGCACTAGCTGACGTTCACCATCGCGGCTGAAGCCGCTCCGCCAACGGCACCCGGCCCATGCACGACGCGCCTTCCGGACGAAAGGGTGAACTCGTTTGCCAGACATATCGCTTCCCGATCTGAGTGCTGCGGTCGATCGCTACCGCGACTTCGCCGTGGAGAGCCTGCCGGCGCTCATCCGCTTTGAGAGTACACAGGGCAACGAACGCGAAGTCCAGGCCTACGTGACGGAGCTGTTCGAGAGCTGCGGCTGGCCGGGTGAGTACCGCGAGATCCCTGAGGGCCTCGTCGATGACGAGCAGTACTCGCACGGCGACAACGAGCAGCCCTATGAGGGACGCTGCAACTTCGTCGCGACCCGCCGGGGGACCGGCGGCGGGCGGAGCCTGATCCTGCAGACCCACAGCGACGTTGTACCGGGGGGCGAATGGGAGGAGGCCTTCGAGCCGACCATTGAGGATGACCGCATCATCGGCCGCGGCGCAACCGACTGCAAGGGCCAGATCGTGACGATGCTCTGCGCCCTCCGCGCGCTGGGTGACCTGGGGATCGCGCTGAAGGGTGACGTCGAGTGCCAGATCGTCATTGAGGAAGAGGTAGGAGGGAACGGTGCGCTGGCCCTCATCCGGCAGGGCTGCGCGTCCGATGGCGTCCTCGTCATGGAGGGCACCGACCTGCACATCCATCCCGCCAACCGCGGGGCGATCTGGTTCCGCGCGACCACTTACGGCAAGAGCCTCCACATGGGGCGCCGCCACGAGGGCGTCAATGCCATCGAGAAGATGATGGAGGCCATCCGGCTGATGCTCGAGTACGAGGAGAGGCTCATCGCCGGGAGCCAGGGCCAACCGCTGTTTGCCCGCTACGAGAACCCCGTTCAGCTCTGCCTGGGCACTATTCAGGCCGGAGGTTGGCCCTCGATGGTCGCAGGGGAGTGTGTGCTGGAGGGCGGCGTGGGCTTCCTGCCCAACAAGCGGATGGCCGACATCAGGCAGGAGCTACTGGATGCCGTCATGTCCACCGACGACGAATGGCTGAAGGCGAACTTCAAGCTGGAGTACCCCAAGCTGCACAACGACGCCTACCAGATTTCGGCCGATCACCCCTTGCCGACGACCATGCACGAGGCGTGCCGGGAGTTGGGCCTCAAGAGCGATGTGTTTGGCTGGAACGTGAGCTGTGACGCCCGGCTCTACAAGTGCCTCGCCGACCTGCCGAGCGTGGTCTTCGGCCCGTCGGACATCCGGCAGGCGCACGGCAAGGGTGAGAGTATCGGGATCGATGAGATCCTCACGGGAGCCAAGGCGCTCGCCCTCTCGGTCGCGAAATGGTGCGGGACCCATGCGCGTCAAGATAACCTGCAAC
>CBFDAZ010000739.1:0-2368 GCA_965602825.1 uncultured bacterium | reverse complement strand
TGTTGATGACCACCATCGCGCCCGACGGTGTAGCGGCGCAGTTCACTGCGCCCATGCCGTTGCCGGTTGGTAAGCGGGGACAGTCACTTGTTTCGTGCGACGACGCAGCAGCTCGCCTGAGACCAGGTGTTCTCGCGCTCGCTACCTGCTGCAGGTAGCGCAGGGAAACAGGAGTGGCAGTCCCCGTTTTTCACTGTTGCTGCATTTGGCCGATGATCGCGGTGCGGACTGCGGCGCGGTAGCGCTCCATGATCTCCTTGGGATCGTCGTCAGGCTTCCACACCATCATGGTTGTGCCGGCCGGCGGCTCGAACCGGAGTAGGTCGTCGGGGATCTCGACGTTCTCCTCAAGGGCCCAGACCATCGAGTTGATTTCAAGCGCCGCCGGACCCGTCATCGTGATCTTGACGGCGCGCGCGGCCATGAGTTCCTTGTCGATGCTCATCTGGAGCCACTCGATCTCGAACTCGGCCGGGATGTCCTGGATGCTCTCGCGGAACAGCGGGAAGGCCTCTTCCCCGACGTTGATGACCCAGCACTCGGCATCGCCGACGAGAACCTCGCCCACAACGCTCATGTGCTCGGCGCCCTTGATGAAGGGATCAAGCGCCTCATCGGGGCCCTTGAGGCCGGTGGCGGCGATGGCTTCCTCGGCCTTGTCGCCGAGAGCTTCGATCGTCTCCTTGGGCATGTGCAGCATGATCTTCGAGCGACCCTCGTAGATCAGCACTTCCTCCGGGGTGCGCAGGATGACGGTGCCATCGGCGCGCTCGACGCGGAGGTTGTAGAGATCCTTGACCCAGATCTGCTGTACGTGCTTCTCCTGCACCTGGCCATTGACTTTGACCTCTACGTCCAGGTCGGCGTAGACCGTGACCTTCGCATCCGCGCGGGCCTTGATGCCCTCGATGATCTCGGCGATTCGGGGTTCCACCTCGGCCGACGCGAGTGTAGCGCAGGCGAACAGGGCGAGCATGCATGCCAGAGCAATGGCGGTCAGACGGGAGCGGAGCATGGTGGAGGTCTCCTTCGTGGTAGGCGATGACCGGGCGTCTGCAAGGAAGTGGCCACCATCGCACGCCGACAGACCGATGGGTCTGCCAATCAGGGGTACGCCCCCGGGTAAAGGACGGGGACAGCCACCCATTCCTCTCGGTTAGCCGCAGCACCTCGCGAGCGCAGAGCTACTCGCTTCCCGAAGCGGGATTCGGTCTGAACAAGCGATGGGTGACTACCCACGCTTTGTGACGGCTCGCGTTAGCACCATTAGCGAGGGATAGTCCTCGGCCCTGTTCGCTTCGGCGAACGCTGGCACGAGTGTCTTACTCTCGCACGCGCAGGAGAGATCGATTGCCGGCAGGAAACGAACCACACAAGCTCTGACAAGGAGCCGCTGAATGACACTCCCCTGGCAACTGGTGCTGATCGCCTCCTGTCCGGCCATGGCCGCACCCGAGATCCAGGTAGCCGATGGCCAACGTCTACTCGCGCTGAACGGCACCCCGGTTCTCGTGCTCAACACACCGTGGGTCGCGACGAGTGATTGGGAGCACGTCTGGGGGTTCCCCGCGGAGATCGATCCCGGCCAGCCGACCCGCGTTGAGCAGGGCGCGCATGGGCGCGTCGTTGAGACCGTCACGTACGCGGAGGACAGCGTCACGATCCGCTACGAGTTCGCCTTCGAGGAACTCCCCACGGCTCGCCACATCCAGTGGTACTGGCGACTTCCCCCCGAGACCTTCGACGGGGCCATGGTGGAGGGCGAGGGACGCGGCAAGGTGCCGCTCCGCCAGATCGAGGGAGCCAGGATCGCCGACCTGAGGCGTGCGGGCATGTTCCTGCCTGACGTGGATCTGTCGGTGAATGTATCGGCGGCGGACGGGGAGTGGTCGCTGCAAGACGCCCGCGATGCGCCGTGGGCCGAATGCTATCGGCTCGAGTACAACCGGCCCTTCGAGGTGGGCGGGAAGCGGCAGGGCTGGTTCGAGGCCACAATCGGCCTGCGGCGAGCGGCGGACGTGTTGGTGCCGCTGACGAGCGGCGACGAGGTGAGCATCCGGGGCGTGAGGTTCCGGCGGGGCCCGCCGCTGGACGAGGTCCGCCAGCCGCTGGGCGGCGTTCTTCTGTGGCATACGGCATCCGGCGAGGCCGGCAGAGGCGCTGTGGTCGGCGAGGTCGCCGTTGAGTACGAGGACGGCCAGAAGGCGACGGTCGCGCTGAAGTGGGAGACGGCGCTGACCTCACAGCGCGATGATCCCCGGAACCTGCCTGAGGGGGCGCTTACGCCGCTTCCCGACGGGACGCCGACGTGGGTCACAGCCTGGCACAACCCGCGGCCCGACCAGGCGGTACGCTCGATCGAGGCCCT
>CBFDAZ010000738.1:0-2399 GCA_965602825.1 uncultured bacterium | reverse complement strand
GGGGCGCCATTCATGGCGCCCGGTCGTGTAGGGGCACGATTCATCGTGCCCGATCACGTAAGGCGGATCCATCGCGACCACGCTCAACCCGTACCGGCCGCACGCTCGTATTCGGCCTCTGCTTACGGGATATGTTAACGCCTATGGGACCGATCCCCACGTACTCATCGCTTCTCAGCCAGACGCTCTGCCCCTCGTGTCCGGGCGCAGGGCCTTGTTCCTCGCCACAGGGCAAGGCAGGAGTGGTGTGTCGCGTGGTCGAAGGAGACCTCAGTCTGCCTGACGCTCGAGTGGCGCCCGAGAGCGCGAACGTGCCGCTCATACTGGACGCCGCCGTTGCGTCGGGACTTGAGTGGCAAAGCGGACTTGACGCCGAACGGGGGGAATCAGAATGAGTAGACGCCGCTTCGGACTACTGTGCATTGCGGCTTGTCTCCTGACCTCACTGGCCGTCACTGCCGTTCTGCTTGGGCCTCGAGGGGTGCCGCAGGCTGTCGGGCAGGAGCCCGAGCCGGACATACCCCGGGCCGAGCTGTTGATGCAGGACATCCACTTCCTGGAGCTTTTGCGTAACCTCAGTCTCTCCGCCACGCAACGCCTGGAGGCGGCCAAGGCGATTGAGGGCTTCCACGAGAAGCGCAGAGCCATCCAGAAGCTGGGCCACACGGACGAACTGCTGAAGGCCCTGACGGCCGTGCGCGAGGTCTTGCTCAGAGGCGAGGCGCCCACCAACGAGATGCGCGAGGCCGTAGAGGTGGCTCGCCCGCCGGACGATGGATCGGTGGACCGGGCCTTCGACGAGGCGCGCCTGCAGGTGGTCGAGCAGCTCATGGGCCTCTTGACCGACGAACAGAAGGCCCACATCGAGATGATGCCCCTGGTGGAGTTCGCTAACCACCTGGTCGGGATGTCGCTCGAAGCGCGTGAGATCGGTGACGACGAGTTCAGGGAGTGGCGCCAGATGATCGCCGCCGAGGTGTTGGAGCGCTTCGGCGTTACAGGCGACGAGGAGGCCGATCTCGTGATCGAGGCCGTTGAACTCGCGATCGACCGGTTGAGTCGCCTGAGTCCCGACGAGATCGTCGCCCAGCGCGACCAACTGGTCCCGGAACTCGTATCGGGCCTCAAGGCCGCGCTCCCACAGAACGAGCAAGCCGCCTGGGATCGGCTGGCAGACCGACTGTGGGACTGGGTCGTCAACCCTCGCGTCGCCCCTGTCCTGCGGGAGTCAGCAGAGGCGATGGCAGCGGACTAGTGCCGTGTCACGCGTGATCGCTATGCTATCGCCGCATCACCCCGCCGTCTCCTTGGCGTTCTCCCCTCTCCCGCTGGGGCGGTGTGGTGGAGGCTGGGAGAGGGGCTTGGGGGTGAGGGCGCCGTCACCGCCGTGGCCCCCATATGAGACATCACGCGAGACAGCGGACTAGCCCGGCTCCTCTCCCATTGGCCCCGCCGCAGGCAGGAGAAGCCGGCGCGCATATCGAAGAACACTCACGGTCTGGCGAAGCGCCCCGGAACGCAGCAGGGGTGGCTAGCTTTCGGAGCAAGCGATGATCAGTTGGGATCAGCTACGCGAGTATTTTGAGCGCGATGGAATCCAGTTCACCGAGCAGGGCGGGCGCCTGAAGGTGCTGGAAGCCGAGATGCTCCTGTCAGGCGTCCAACTCCAGTTGCGGGTCGTCTACGACGATCAGCACAGCGTTCTCAGCTTCGTAGTACCGAACGTTCCGCTGCCGAAGAGGCTGCCGCGGAACCGGCACGAGCTGCGGCGCGCGCTCCTCATGCTGAACGCATGCTATATTCTGGGTTGCTTCACTGAGAATCCGCAGGGCCGGGTCTCGTTCGAGATCACTGTCCCGATCGAGGGTAACGACCTGCCGTATGCCGTCTACCGCCGTCTGCTGGCCGCGGCACTAGGCTCCGTCGATCGAGCGCTCCCCTGGCTCAAGCAGGCGGCCATGGGCGCCATCTCCGCCGAAGAGGCCGTCGAGAACATCGCGGAGGTCAGCCAATCCCTGGCCGAGACTCACGTCGAGCCGACAGCCGCAAGTCTGGGCGAGGATGCGGCGGAGCTCGGAGCCATCACCGAGAGGGAGATCGAGGACTTCGGCCGATCGCTGCTGGAGGGCAACATCCCGCCTCCTGGCGAGTGAACCCCTATCCCGCATCATTGACGATGCAGTGTGGGCGGAGCCCCCAACAGCAGTGGGGACGCCGTTCCCGACCTGCACCCGCAGTCCCGAGGTCGGGCTATCAGCAGCACAATGTGCTTCACGGCAAGCACCAACACCGAAACAGAGTTTCCTGCCGGAAGGGTGCGGGAAACCGGCTCTTTTTCAAGAGAGCGGGTTGCCCGCGACGTTCGTCGTGAATAAGTCTGCCTAGGTTCGCCCACGCCC
>CBFDAZ010000737.1:0-2425 GCA_965602825.1 uncultured bacterium | reverse complement strand
GGGCGGCAGCGTACTTCCCGTGGCGTCCCTCGGCATCGAAGTCGTTCCCCGGCCAACTCCACCATCCGCCTTTGAGCGTCTCGGATGGGGGATAGGCAAACGCGCAGCGGACCCTTGCCGCCGCCTTCTGCCGGCTGCGCTCTGTGTCAGCGAGTACCGGGAGGATGCCGCCTCCGCAGACAAATGCCCCTCCGGCGGCGGCGCCGGCGAAGCGCAGGAAGTCGCGGCGGGCGATTGCGCATCGGTTCTCTGAACCAGGCTGTGTCATGTTGGCCATGCCTCCCACGGTAGCCGTTGAATCACGTCCGTTCACCAGCGAACTCAATCATGAGCGCCGAAAGCGCGGGTACCTCGATAGTGCCCAAGTGTGGTACGTGAACAGGGCCCTGCAACTCACCATTGAGGTAGACGCTTGCGCGGGAGTCCGCTGCCGCGTGCCACTCTAACGTTCGAGGCGCGAACCCGAAGCTCACCGAGTCGCGCGTGGGGTTGGCGAAGAAGAACGCCACGCGACCATCAGGCAGCGACCAGCCGGAATGCAGGACGGCGGGCTCCTCGATGGTGGTCTCTTCGGTGTCCGTCCCCTTCTGGTAGCTCACCTTGTAGCCGACGGTCGGCACGTCGAGCGGAAGGGTCCGGAGCATCTCCCCGCGCGTGAGATAGGGCCTCCCCGGACCGCCGTGAGTGCGCACGACGTTCCGCAGCAGCGTGAGTTGGTCGGGGTCCATCTTCTTGGGGGTCGGGAAGAGGTCGTCCTCACCGTAATCGGCCATGATTTGCCACGGGGTGAGCTGGGTAGAGAGCCCCGCCCCGTAGACGAACGACCGTGCGGTCCGCAGGAGCAGGAAGTCATCCCGGCGCGACGTGTGCTGGATGTCTACGTTAGTGCTCGTCACGATCGGGTGGTAGACATAGGAGAACGCCGGAACGACTCGCGAGCCGGGGCCCGCGGCGGGCCAGTTGATGACATGGTTGACGCGGCTGATGTAGGTATCGAGGTACGGTAGAAGCAGCTCGGCGGGATCCTCGAGCGATAGCGCGAAGGCCGGGCTGTGCTTGCGCCCTTCGTCGCGCGTGATTCTCATGAGCTCGGCGATGGCCCGGTGCATCCACGGACCCTCTCCCGGCGGGTGTCCGTGGTCGGTGCTGTAGCAGGGCGGGCATCCGCCACCGTTCATCTGGTCGAACTCGAACAGGTCGAAGCCGGCCTGGGCCAGCACTCGCGCCGTGCTGCGGAAGTGCTCCTTCGCGAAGTCGGTCTCCGGGCACATGAACGCATGGTCGCCGTCCCAGGTGAAGTGGGCTTCCTTGACCAGCACCTCGCCGTCGCGACCGACGACGCACACGGGCCGCCCTTCGTCCTCGAACCGCTCGCGCCCGTCGTATCCGAGGATGTCGTAGTGCGGTGTGTGGAACGGCTCGCGCTCGATAATCCACTTCAGGCCCGCCACCATGGCCTGCACGTGCACGCCGTCTTCTTGCACGGCGCCGAGCGTCTGCGCGACGATCGCCGGCGAGGGATGCAGCGGGAAGTAGAACGGGGAGGTGTAGACGCCGGAGTGCTCCCAGTAGCGGGACTCGATCATCACGCTGCCCGCCCCGGTCGCCTCCTGCCACCGGCGCGCGAACTCCCCCCAACGCTCGAGCGGCACGAACCACTTGCCGTTCCCCAGCGGCCGGAACTGGGCCGACAGGACGAGCGGCGAGCCCGCGAGCCACTGCGGCGGCGCAGCCTCCCCGTCTTTGGGTCGGGCCCACCACTGCTTGCGGGCCCAGACTCGGTAGTCATCGGCAGCGTCCATCCAGGAGCCGGAGCAGGGCCTGACCGCAATCCATGGGCTCTCATAGTCCGACCCCGGCACGTATGGGCAGCGCAGCCAGATCGCCAGGCTGACGTAACCGTCGCCCACGCTTCCCCCGAGCAGCTTGGAGGCAGCCTCCGTGTCCTCGCACGTGACGGAGAGGCCGATGGCGTCGTCGTAGTAGGCCGAGAATTGCATCGACGCGTTGCCCGGGTAGCCCCGGTAGTGCCAGCGCTGGTGCTCCATGTTCTCCGCGCGCGCCACGTAACCGTCGCCACCCGGGACGAACAGGCGATCGTCGTCTCCCGACTCGCCGAGCGGGCGCTTGAGGCGCAGGAGAGGGAAGACCACCTGCTCGGTGATGAGGTCGCTCTCGTTCGCCACGTCGATGCGGAAGCGCAACTCGGGCTCGCCGCTTTGGGCCTGAACGGTGACGGTTGCGTCGATGCCAACCTCGACCGCCGAATACGCAGCACGGAGCGTCGTCACCGGGCCATCCTCGGAGCGGCTGCACGCGACAGCCTCGGCCGCCCGGCTATCCTTCCAGTGGGACTGGCCCTCGGAGTCCGTGAGCTGGAGCTGGAACGCGGGGAAGCTCTCGCCCGCGAGGTAGCTCACCCCCC
>CBFDAZ010000736.1:0-2426 GCA_965602825.1 uncultured bacterium | reverse complement strand
AGATGTAGTCGAGGTGGTGGTAGACCCAGGGGGTGTACGGAAGGGCGTTGGCCAGGCGCTCGACGATCTCGTTCGTTCCGTTGCGGACCGTCAGCCACTCTGTTCGGGCCGCTGCCCGGACATCGAGCCGCAGGTTGAGGAGTCGGTAGATGACCTCATCCTTGCCCTCAAGCGTGATTCCCGTGCTCGCCTCAGGCCCCTCAAACAGCGTACCGTCAGCGAAGGGCGCCCAGAAATCGATCTTCAGATCGCTCAGGGCCTCAGCATCCCGGCAGACCTTGCCGAACAGGTCAGCCGGGGCAATGGGCTGAGCCATGATCATCGTAGTCCGGACCTGCTCGTCGTAACCCAACCTGCGCAAGACGGGCCGCACCGGATGCTCGGCGCTGCCGTGGACTCTGACGGTCTGCTTCCGCTGAGCCGCGAAGTCCTCCAGCCCAACCAGCGCCTGCTCGAGAGACCGCTGGTCGCGCCCGGCCACCTCCATGATGACGAGCGCGTCGTCGCGGCCCTTCTTCGTCCGGTAGGCTGCCAGCACGTACGCCGACAGCGCCCCCTCTGCGGGGCAGCGGATGAAGTGGGTCTCCTGTGGCAGCACCGTGTAGATCTGCGACTGCAGTGCCTGCTCCCAGTACGTCGCGTGGCGCTCGGGGAAGCCGCCGCAATGGCCGTATGTCGCGTTGAAGCACTCAAGCATCTCGGGTTGGCAGGCCGTCATCTCCGGAACGCCCTGCGCCGCCACGTCCGCTTCCCTTCGCTGGGGAGTCTGCAGCCCCATCTGTCTCAGGTAGACCAGGTCCCTGTGGCCGCTTCTCGCGTAGAACCGGTACCCGTCGCTTCGCTCCGCTCCCCGGTAGACCATCAGTTCGTCGCAGCGGTCCGCGAGGAACTCCTTCGCGGCGTCGGTCATCGCGGTGCCGATCCCCCGGCTCCGCATGTCCTCGCGCGTGCCAACCGCGTTCTCGAAGGCCGCGCCGACCACAACGCCCGGGGCCAGCCGGAACCGGCGCAGCGACAGCGGGATGGCACCCACCGGCTCGCCGTCCAGGTACGCGATGGAGCAAGTCATCGTCGAATCGGCCGACCACTGCTCCGGCGTCAGCGGCGGGAAGATCGCGTTCCTGACCCTTAGGACATCGTCAACGTCCTGGGCTGTGGCCTCACGGCAGACCAGGCCTTCCACGGCGGACCTCCTGAGGCTGTGTCATCACCCGGCTGATCCCGGCACCGGCCGCTGTATTCTCCGCCTCGGCAGGGATCGCCTTGGACGGGCGCGAAGCCAGTAGCCGGACACCGACTTCGGGACCACGCATGTGCTACGTCCCTGCGAGTGGCAAGGCGGGACACGCGGTTTGTTCGCTCCTCTCACCCGGCAAGATCTGATCCTGTGCGACTTCGACGGCACCATCAGTGTCGTGGATACGGGACTGTTGGTGGCCGAGAAGCTCGGCCTGGAGAAGTTCGACGAGATCGAGCAACAGTGGCGGCGTGGGGAGATCAGTGCCCGGGAGTGTCTGCGCGACCAGTGGCGATTGATCGACCCGCAGCGCGTCGACTTCCAGCGACTCATCGCCACCTTCCACATCGACCCGGGCATCCATGACCTGGTGGCGCTCGTCCGGGAGCACGGTGCGCGGATCGTCGTGCTGAGCGACGGTCTCGACTTCTACATCCACGCCGCGTTCGAGCGGATCGGCTTGCCTGACGTGGAGTTCCGCGCCAATCACGCCGTACTCGGCAGCCGCCACGTGGAGCTGGAGTTCCCTCACGGCACCGAGGTCTGCGAGGAGTGCGGCAACTGCAAGACGCACTGGCTGTTTGAGTTGAGGCCGGGCTACACTCGCGTCATCTATATCGGCGACGGCATATCCGATGCCTGTGCCTCACGCTACTGCGACGTGGTGTTTGCCAAAGACCTCCTCGCCAAGGCCTGCCGGGAGCGGGCACAGCCGTTCATCCCCTTCGACACGCTGGGCGACGTGGTTACGGCGCTCCGGAGCGCCGGCCGGACAACACGCAGGGCATCGAGGTGATGAGTGTTGCGCAAGGAGCCGCTAAGGGTCGGAATCGTTGGGGCCGGTGTGATGGGGAGTGCGTACGCCAAGGCGCTCGGCGAGTACGAACGGGTGGAGCTCGCGGCCGTCTGCGACCTGGACGTTCCCCGGGCACGGGAGCTTGCCGAGCCCTGTGGCGCTGACGTCTTCGGCTCGGCCGATGACATGCTCGGGAGCGCCGACATCGAGGCAGTCGTCGTGGCGACTCCGGACTTCGCCCATCGGGTGCCCGCAGTCGCTGCGCTGGACGCCGATCGGGCGGTTCTCTGCGAGAAGCCCCTGGCGACCACCGAGGCGGACTGCGCCGCCATAGCCGAAGCGGTGGCTCGCTCGGGCCGGCCCTTCATGGTCAACTACGGCAACCGCCACCGC
>CBFDAZ010000735.1:0-2454 GCA_965602825.1 uncultured bacterium | reverse complement strand
ACATGATGCTCCGTCATGCTCTCGCCGTGGTCGGCGGTCACGAGGATGGCCGTGTCGTCCCACAGCCCCATCGCCTCGAGCTGGTCGAAGAACGCCCCCAGTTGGGCGTCACAGGAGCGGATCTCAGCGTCATACTGCCCCTCGATGTACTCGAAGTTGCGCGGGTTGTCCATGCGCTCGTACAGGAAGCCTCGGAAGAACGGGTAGGTGAGCTGTTGGGTGACCGAAGCCCAGGTCTCCTCGTCACACTCGTTTGGATCGGCATCTGTGAACATGCTCCGGTACTGGTCCGGTGGCCGGTAGGGAGTGTGAGGATCCCACGGGTGCAGGAACATGAAGAACGGTTCGTCGCCGTACGCATGCAGCCACTTGAGGGCCGCCTCGGTGATCCACTGAGCCGATCCGTTGCGCGACAGGATGTAGTGGTCGTAGCCTGCGTAGAACCACGGGTGACCAGGCCCGAGGCTGTCCACGGCGACCGTGTTCAGCCCCTGGTGGCCGCGGAGCATGGTCGGCAGTGTCTGGAACTTTGAGGGCAGTACGGCGTCTCTGCGTCCCTGCGAGACGATTCCATGGCGCACGCCGTGGACGCCGGTGAAGATGGTCGTGAACCCGGGATGGGTCGGAATACAGGGCGCCCAGAAGCTCTCAAACAGCGTGCCCTCTGCAGCCAGGGCATCCAGGGCGGGGCTGGTGTCGCGGCCATGGCCGTAGCACCCGAGGTGATCGGCACGTAGAGTGTCCACGACGATCAGAATGACGTTCATGACATCCTCCATGACGGGGTGGGGAGTATCGAGTGGTCGCCTCGGGGGGAGGGCGGCTCGGCCCCGGACGCATCGACTGGCGGTTCACTCCTCTCCGAGTTCGGGGAGAAGCTCGCAGCCGATGACCTCGAAGGAACCCTCATCACTAACGGCCAGCCGGAACTCCAGGTAGAACTCGCTGAAGGGCGGACCGAAGAGCACCGACAGCCAGGCATCCTCTTCCACGATCTTGTAGATCATCGCGTCCTCGCCGAGGTCCTCGAGGGTCAGGTCATTCTCCATGACATCCTCGTAAGAGACCCAACTGGCCGTCTGCAAGCCGGCGGCATTCTCGTCAGCCTGCTCCCCCTCGAGATAGGCGAGGATCGGCTCCAGCACGGCCCGGTCCTCGGTTCGACTGTGGGCGAGAGCCGGCGGCAGGTCGGCAGTGGGGGCGCCGCCTTCGATGTCTGCAATCTCGGGAGCGACAGGCGTGACCTCCAGCGCGGTGTCCTCGATCGCCTCGTTGCTTTGACGGATGGGGCACCCACCAAGGGCGATCACTGCTACCACAGTAGCGCAAACCATGAAGAGCGTCCGCATGTCATGGGCCTCCGTGCAGGCCGGTATCCGAGACCACTGTGGCCTCGCCCTCCAGCGTTCGCCGGTGTGGCTGCCCGCTCCTGCGGATGGGCTGAACAGGCGACAGAGTGAACATGGACGAATGTGGCACCGTCGTTCTCTGCGGGACGCACGGCACAACACGCCGGCCACATCCACGCTTACCTGGAGGACAAGATGCAGAGGAGCTGGCTCATTGGTCTTCTGGTCCTGGTGGTGCTCGCAGGGGGTGGTGTTGCCATGTTTGCGCTGTTCGTGAATGATGGCGACGGTACCGCCGCACCGGATCGCGACCTCGCGCGGCGGCCGCCTGAGCCACGGGTTCGGCCGGGGCAGCCGGGCGGAGAGCGGCCGGAGGGAGGCCCCCGCCGCGAGGGCGGCATGGTGCGCGTGCTTCGGCAGTCGGGTGCGATGGACGACGACACGGAGAAAGTGCGCTCGTTCACCGGCAGCAGGCAGGCGTCGCTTCGTGAGCTTCGCCAGAGCCTTGATAACCTGCGGAAGACGGCTGCCGACGAGAATGCAACCGATCAGCAGGTGAGTGAAGCGCTCGCGAGCTTCCGGCAGCAGCGGGACGAGGTCAAGCGCAAGACCGAAACCGAACGCATGGCGCTGATAGCTGACCTTGACCTGGAGAACCGCCCCCGGATCGCCGCCGCTCTGACCGTGCTGGGTGTGCTCGACAGTGGGCTGCCCTTCGGAGCCGGCCCAGGGGGGGGTGGTAGGGGAGCGGGCCGTCCGGGAAGAGATGTCGGCGGCGAGGCGCAGAGGCCCAGACCTCCCGGCCCGGCCCCCGATGGTGGGGGACCATAGTCTCCGGGCTCGACACGGGGAGCCAAACATCAGCCTCATCTACCAACGGTGTTACGGCGTCCGGGGCCGATCCGCCCCAATGAGGCTGACACCTTCGCCAACTCCGATGACCGATCAATATCAGGAACTCGCCGCCTGACCGCGCTGTTGAAGAGCATGACCACGCAGCCGAGCCCTACTGCGGAGGGCCGTCACCGAAGTGGCGAAGCCCCGTGTCGGCCAGATTGATGGCGCTATCGCCTCAGTCTGCCGACGCACCTCTGTCGCCGGCGCT
>CBFDAZ010000734.1:0-2479 GCA_965602825.1 uncultured bacterium | reverse complement strand
GACGAGGTGAGGCTATCGAGTGCCGCCCGAACGTTCGAGAGCCCGCCCGTCGGCCGCCCCGCGGTGGATCAGGACACAGTGGCCCTCTTCAGCTTTGAGGGGGAGTCGGATCGGGTCGGCAGCAAGCCGCATGGCGACATCCTGGCGGGTCAAGTGGTCCATGTGGCCCCCGCCGAACGCGACGATGGCCCCCCTGGTTGCGGGAGGGCCATCTTCCTGGGTCGTCACAAGTGAACGGCATCTCCGACAGCGAGCTTCAGCCGCCGGCTGCTGCCAGCCGCTCGGCGACATTGTCCCAGTTCACCAGGTTATCCATGAAGGCCTGAGTCCACTCGGAGCGGCGGTTCTGGTACTTCAGGTAGTAGGCGTGCTCCCAGACATCGCAGACCAGGATCGGGGTCACGCCCCATTGAGTCAAGTTCTCGTGCTTCTCCGCCTGGAGCACGATCAGCCTGTCGTCCATGGCCCGGTGGGCGAGCACCCCCCAGCCCGATCCCTCTACCGAGTTCGTTGCAGCCAGGAACAGCCCCCTGAATGCATCGAAGCTGCGGAAGGACTTGGTGATGGCTGCCGCGAGCGCTCCGCCGGGCTCTCCCCCGCCTCCAGGCTTCATGTTGGTCCAGAAGGTCGAGTGCAGGATATGGCCGGAGCCGTGGAACGCCAGCGCCTTGCAGAGCGCCTTGGCTTGCGCGAAGTCCCCCGCCTCGAGCATCTCCTCAAGCTGGGCCTCGGCAGCGTTCAGCCCCTTGACGTACCCGGCGTGGTGCTTGTCGTGGTGGATGGTCAAGGTTTCCCGGTCATAGTGCGGCTCCAGGGCATCGTAGGGGTACGGCAGATCGGGAAGCGTGTGCGCCATCTGTTCCCCCTCCTCTTGGGCCTGCGCTGCTCCGCGCTTCGGCAGCAGGAGTGACGAGGCTATTACGCCCATGCCGGCCAATCCGATGAAGTCGCGACGATCTACGCCGTCCATCATATCACCCAGAGCGCATCGCTCTTTGCCTCTTTGGTTTGGCCTGACACAATCGGAGGCTAAAACCCCTCGGCCCGGTCACCGGGTTCCCTTGTCCGCCAGGACGCGCCCTCAACACACACGCCCGCCAGCCGCATGCTCAGCGGAACTCCAACTGGCCAGGCTGCGTTTCGCATACAAGGACTGGCACCTGCCGATGACGAAGGGCGTATGATCCTCTTGAGAGCACCGGACGAGTTGATCGCTACGTGACGCTATCAGGACTTCTGCTTCTCTGCACGCCGTTCATTCAGCCGCAGACGACCGACACGTGGCCCGCCCTGGAGCGGGCTGAGTGGGATGCGTTCGCCTACGAGGCCCTCCCGGACGAGGGACACGGGGACTTCGTCGTCGCCGGCCAGTTGCGTGCTTCCGGGCCCAACGCTCAGGGCCGCCTGCTGTTGTGCCTCGCTGACGAGGAGAGCTACTACGCGGTCGACGTCACACCGGCTGCGATCCGCCTGCTCCGGGTCGAGTCAGGCCTGTGTCTCCCCATCGGTGCCGCCGAGCCGACCGGCGCCCCCGGCCGGAAGTGGCGGGATCTTCTGGTGCGCCGGGAGGGCGACCGCCTACGCGTCTTCCTCGACGGCCAGACGGTTGCCGACGCAACGGACAGCACCTACTCCGGCGGCAAGATCGCCGTCGGCAGCCCGGGTGACTCCATCGCGTTCCGCGACCTTCTCCAGCAAGACACCGTGCCGCCCTATCTTGAAGATGACTTCATGCGGGCTGAGGGCGAGACGGGCGGCTGGGAGACCGTCCGCGGGCAGTGGCAGGTCCAATCAATCGGCAGTCCCGTCCGCTCCAACAACGCCTTCAACTTCACCAGCGGGGCCGCCCCCAAAGGTGCGGTGGCGATCTGCGGGGACTCGTTCTGGCACGATTACGAGGCCTCTGCAAGCTGCCAGCCCCACGGCGAGGTCGAGGTTGGTCTCTACGCACACTATGTGAGCCCCAGGGAGCACGTCGTCTTCCGCCTGGGCCGGCCCGGCAGGAACGAGCCAGGCACGGCGCAGTTGGTGCGGGTCCGGAAGGGCAAGCCCCGCGTCCTCGCCTCCCGGCCGATGGATCTGGCTCCCGACCAGTGGTACAGGCTTGGCCTCACCGTCGAGGGAGACCGCCTCACGGGAACGGTGGACGGTCGGCAGTTGCTGGAGGCAGCGGCCGACGTCCCGCCGTGTGGCAAGGCCGGTCTGTACGCTCGAGGAGGCGAGGGAGCGACATTCGACGACTTCAGCGTCCACCAGACTGGTGCCGTAGTGGCCGGAGTGCCCCATCCCGGCGTGTGGCACGCCGTGGGCGGATCGTGGGAGGCCCTGACCGAAGACGAGACCCCGAGAGTCCGCGGCGTGTCTGCATCGGCCGCCAAGCTGCTGTACGGTGACCGGGTCGGCGCTGACGTCTCTCTGGCCGCGCACGCGTCCCGCCCGGAGGCCGGCGAAGTCGGCCTGGTCGCGGCGTGGGAAGACG
>CBFDAZ010000733.1:0-2479 GCA_965602825.1 uncultured bacterium | reverse complement strand
GAAGCAAGCGGGGCTGCAGGAGCGCGCACGCGCTGTTGCCATCGACCTCGTGCTGTCCATCGGTGTGGCATGGGTGGCTGCCGTCGCCGTCTTCTCTGTCGTATGTGCGGCAACCCATGCGCCGGAAGGCGGCGAGTACGCCAACGACGTCGGGTCGGCCCGAGTCTGGTTGTGGGCCATGCTCCCGGTCGCGTACCTGCTGTTTGGCCTCATACACGAGGTCTACGTGCTGCACCGTCATGGCACCACCGTCGGGAAGTCACGGCTGAGCTTGCGGGTCGAGAGCGCCACGGACGCGCCCTTGACTGGCCGCAGACTGCTCGTTCGCTTCCTGTTGGGCCCCAAGGGGCCGCTGGCCCCGGTCACCGTGCTCCAGAGCCTTGTCTGCGCTCAGGCGGTACACGACACGGCGGCGGGCACTCGCGTCGTGGTCGCTGAGCCCGAGGCGGCGGTCGTCGTCGGCAAGCTCGCCTACCTGCCGGGCATCCTGTCGGCCCTCGCCGCGGCGATGATTGTCCTGGGCCTGCTGCTGCTGACGAGGTTCGAGGCGCTGTTTGTCGAGCTGAATGAGGCAAGTGCCCCGGTAGCCCGCATCGCGGCGGAGGTGCGCCAGTGGGCCACCGTATGGACTCCCCCCGGGGTGCTCGCCGTCGTGCTGGTCTGGCTCCAACCGCGCGGCCGGTTCGACGTGATCGCTGCGTGGTGGATCTCGATCGTCCTGCTGACACTGGCCGCGATCGGGCTGTTGGTCCTCGGCCCGATTGGCCTGATGTCGATCCTCTCGCTCCACATGACGTTGTCGGGCTGACCCGAGTCGCGCACAGCACACCTCCGAAGCCCCTGCAAGCAGAACCGGAGAGGCGTCCGGGCCCGTCGTCGGGAACATCCTCCCCGCACGGCAATCAAGCCCCGCCACCGGAGACCCGGCATGTACACCGACAATGACTTCGCACGCCTCCGCACCTGCATGATGCGCGAAGGCCTCCCGGATCGCGTGCCGCCGATCGAGTTGCACGTTGACACCGAGGTGAAGGAGGCGTTCCTCGGGCGGCCGATCGAGAGCGCCCAGGATGAAGTGGATTTCTGGATCGCCGCGGGTTACGACTATGTGCCGCTGTCGGCGGGCCTACTGCATGTGGGCGGCGTCCTGTCGGGCGAGGCGACGATGCGCAAGGAGCACGAGTACACGGTGTATGGTGAGGGCACGCGTGAGGTAACGTGGGCGGCGGAGGGCATCGGCGTCATCACCGACCAGGAGCAGTTCGAAGCCTTCCCCTGGCCAGAGCCCGATGACGTCGATCTGTCTCATGTGGAGGAGGTCGCCGGTCTCTTGCCCGACAGGATGCGGACCATCGTCATCATCGGCAAAGTCTTCACGCCCACCTGGATGCTGATGGGCATGACGGGGTTCGGGCTGGCAGCCCGATTCGACCCGAAGCTGCTGGGCGATGTCTTCTCGCGGGTCGCGGAGATCCAGTTCCGGACCTTCGAGAGGGCTCTGGAGACGCCGAAGGTCGGTGCGCTCTGGATGAGCGATGACTTCGCATACGGCACCGGGCTGCTGTGCTCGCCGGAGATCCTGCGCGAGCATGTGTTCCCCGTCTACCGGCGCATGGGGGAGATCTGCAGGGAGCGCGGCGTGCCCTTCGCCCTGCATTCGGACGGCGACGTGACGCCCTTGATGGATGACATCATCGGCTGTCACTTCCGCGCGCTCCACCCCATTGAGCCCGAAGCCATGGACGCCCGCGAGGTCAAGGCCCGCGACGGCGACCGCCTCTGCCTAATGGGCAACATCGAGGTGGATCGACTCGCCCGGGGCACGAGGGAAGAGATCGTCGAGATGGTCAAGCGCAATATCGACGACCTCGGCCGCGACGGCGGGTACTGCGTGGGTTCCTCAAACTCAGTCACCTACTATGTGCCCCTGGAGAACTTCTGCGCAATGATCGAGACGGCGCTGAGTTACGGAAAGCTCTAGCAGGGCCCTGAGCATCTATCCATCGATCGAGAAGATGTCGTCTGTCTGCTGCATCCACTGCCGCAAGCGCGCCCGTAGCTCTTGCTCCGCTGCCTCGTAGGCTGGCTGACCGGCCCGGTTCGCCATCTCATACGGGTCCTCTTCGAGGTCGTAGAGCTCGACGAAGTCCCCTTGGTTCCAGATGTACTTGAAGCGCTCCGTCATCACGGCCCGCTGGAACAGCGTCTCATCGACAACCAGGTTGCCGTTGTACTCGCAGAAGACGGCCTCGGTGCCCGGAGCATCGGATGCGTCGATCATCGGCGCTAGTGAGCGGCCCTGCGTCCGCTCCGGAATGCCGAGGCCGGCGTAGTCGAGCAATGTCGGCGCGATGTCGATCTGGCTGCAGAGCTGCGCCCGCCGGCTCCCCTGTCGCCACGCGCTAGCTGCACTCCGTGGCGGCCGGACGATCAACGGCAAGCGGATCGACTCCTCGTAACAGACCATCTTCTGGAAGTA
>CBFDAZ010000732.1:0-2480 GCA_965602825.1 uncultured bacterium | reverse complement strand
GCGCGACGTGTCGGTGAGTGGGTCCGGCGTCCACGGGCCGGCACCCATGTCCACCACCTGCCCGCCATAGTCGCGCGCCATGATCTCCATCAGCCGGAAGCCGAGGTAGTCCGAACCCGTCCCGTTCCAGAGGACGAAGCGGAAGTCTTCGACCGGGAACGGGTGACGGACCAGCAGCGGAGCGGCGCCCTCGGCCCACACCTGGTCGCCCATGGCGACCTGCACTGCTACCCGGTTGAGCACCGAAAGCGATCCGGTCGCCGGGAGGTCGGCAGTGAGGGTGTCCCCTCTTACGGGGACCGTCTTCGCGAACCATTCGCGACCGTGGTTGTCGGTCGCCGATACCAGGGCCCTCGTGTTGGGAGGCATTCCGCCACGTATACCGGCCGACACGGTGAGGCTCTCTCCGGGCTCGATCGAGTCAGAGCTCAGGCGCACCTCGTCCACTGCCACGCCCCGGTCAATCCGCCCGGCTGCCGCGGCGAAGGCGTGCACTCCTTCACGATCCCGCAGTCGAAGCTCGACGAAGCACGGGCCTGTCGGCAGCGTACAGATCAGCGGCAGGTCCACGGTCGCCCGTCCGGCAGCGACCGGCTCTTCCCCGGAGTCGAGAGGTTGGACCCACGTTCCGTCCGCCGATCGCACCGTGAACTCGAAGTCCAGATCACACGCCTCTGCGGCTGAAGTGGTGACCCGGATAGGAGCCGGATCGGCGCCCAGAGTCGGGACTTCGAGGGCGTCGACGCGGACCTTGGGCTCCCGGCCGGCCGCCGCACAGACGGCCCGCACGAGCAGGGCCTGGTAGTACTCGTAGTGCAGCCACGAGCCGTCCGGTGCGGCATACGTCGCGGGCGTCAGGTAATGATGGGCCGATAGCGTGTCCTCACCGTAGTCGAGCACAACGACTTGGCCCTCGCCGAGTCGGCCGGCGCGGACGACGGCCTCCGCGGCCTTGGCATCGGTTCCATGCTGCGCAAAGGCGGGCAGACTGGCCAGGGGGAGCGCCGCCGCGATCTCGGGAGCGGGAGAGAGCTCAATGCCCAGGGCCTGCACCGGGTCATCATCGGGGCCAACCACCCAGAGCAGACCACAGCCGGCCTCGATCTTGGCAACCAACTTCCCGCGAACGGCTTCCGGCAGCGACTCCCACTTCTGCCGGCCGATGATGATGACATCATAGTCGCGGTCCGCCTTCTCGAGCGCCATGCGCTCCGCGTCGTCGCGCTTCAGCATCCCCCACCTGACCTGGTCGGAACCCATGGCCGTCCGAGTCAGTGTCATCAGGGCCGTTGGCTCGATGTCGCAGCGCTGGGCCAGCTCAACGGACTCCCGCTGGCTCCACGCCGGCGCAATGATGAGAGCCCGCAGCGGCCCGCCCGGCAGCGGCCTGGCCCAGACGCGGTGTGGCGTGACCACATCCATCGACAGCGTGTCGTAGTTGAACTGCTCCTCGTCGGGCAGGCGCGGGCCCGGCGTGTGCTCGCGGGCCTCCGCGCCCTCGGGCGGCTTCCAGCCGCTCGCCACCGGGATGACCTCGATGTCATCGAACCACACCGTGCCGGTTGACTCGTGCAGGTAAGGGAAGACCATGATCCTGTCGTGGCGTCCCGAGTTGAACGGCACGACGACCTCGCGCCAGTCGAAGGTCCCCTCGCGGTCGCTCTCGTCCTCGATGGATCGGATCCCGCTCCCACGGATGTCGCCGATGAAGAAGTTCAGACCGATCCCCGAGCGCTTCACCTCCTGCGCCTTGATGTGGCACCGGGCGATGTAGTTGTGGTACGGCTCAACATCGACAGCCTGGGAGACGTTGGAGTAGCTACTGCTTCGCTCCTGGCTGATCCGCAACGAGGCCTTGCCGCTGTAAACGACCTTTGCATCCACGCCGATGGCGTTCGGCTCGGCGGGCTCGATCTTCTGGCTCCAGCCGTTGAGGCCATCCTCGAAGCCGGGATTATTGAGGGGCAGCGGCTCCTGAGCTGCAGCCCAAGTCAAAGCGAGAGTCACGGCAAAGAAAGGTGCTGCTCGTTGGCATCTTGGGAGCATCTTGCATCCCCCGTTCGCTCAAGCTGGTCACGTCATGTGGGAGGACGGCTTCGTCTCAGAGGTCGCGCGGCCCTCGTTGGGTGGCGGAACTGCGGCCGAGGATCTCACCTGCTCATCCCGACCGACCTCCCCACCTGTCGCCCTGGCGGGTCAGAAGACCCGCCGGCACGAACGACCGAGGAGTCCACGAAACAGCTGGACATGAGCGCGAGGTCACGTGGAGACGACGAGGATAGCAGGAGAACAGGACAGTCCTGTTCTCGATGCAGTTCGTTAGTCGTGGCGCACGGGGGCGGAGCTGGAACTCCGCCCCCACGAACGACTCTCAGATCTTCGAGGCAGTTGGCCATGCCCCGGTGGGGCACCCGGAAACGATGAAGATAGGCGCTCGGCCAGCGTGGCGGAGCAGGAGCTCCGCCGCCACGAACGACCTC
>CBFDAZ010000731.1:0-2484 GCA_965602825.1 uncultured bacterium | reverse complement strand
GTTCCCGCGCTGATGAGCGTCGCCACCGTTCGGCCAGCGACCTCCCGCGGCCCAAGGTCCCTGGTGTCGGACTCGACCGGCGCCAGCTCCGCCAGTCCCTGGCCTCGGAAGATGATCTGGTGTTCCGGTAGTACGTTCATGGTCTCTGTGCTCCAGCGTTTCTCCGTCCTTTGCCGCCGGGCACTTGCTCCTCGCTGGGGCATGATCCCTCTTTGAGCCCGGACTCAGCGGGGCATCGCCCGACCGTAGGCAGGCGCGTACCCGGGGGAGGATTGTGGGGGGCCGGCGAAGCAACCAGCGGTGCCAGCCCAGCCGTTCGCCGGCAAGGCGAACGACTGCACAGGGCCAACCACAGCCGGCGGTGACCCCCTACAATGCGCCGACCCTTGATTGGACTACTGCCCATGCTGCTGCCGCCCATGTTGGCCGGGCTCCTATCCGCTCCGGCCCACGGTCAGGGCGGACCCGAGAATGCAGTCACTCCCTACGCCGACCTCTTCCGGCTGCCGCTCCCCGACCAGCTCCCGGACCACCCCAGGCTCTTCTGCACCCCGGATGATCTTGCGCGGATCGGCGAAGATCTCGCGCGGCACGGACCTTACGTCGAGGCCTGTGTGAACCACATCCGCGGCCGGGCGGACGCCGCACTCGGGAGAATCCTGGACCTGTCCGAGCGCCGAGCCGACGCCGGGGATGCCGCGGCCGCCGCAACGCTTGCCCAGGCGTACGCGCTGACCGATGAGGAGAGGTTCGGGCAGGCCTGCAGGCAGCTACTCGTGGCTCTCGCGGACATCTATCCCGGACTGGAGACGACCAGTTCCCATGGCCGGCTGCGCGACAGCACGCTGGCTGAGGGACCGGTGGCCGTCAACTGCGCGCTGGCCTATGACCTGATCGCCAAGGCGCGCTTCGTGTCGGACGCAGACCGACGCCATATCGAGCAAGATCTCCTGCGCCTGATGGCCTGGGAGTGCGGCCACAACTGCCACCACCGGAACTCGAGCAACTGGCGGAGCTGGGCGCTGGCGATCGTGGCCTCGTGCGGCTTCGCCATCGGCGACCGGGAGCTGATGGAGGAAGCGATTAACGGCGTCTACGATGAGGAGCGGAAGGCTTACCTGTACGGCATCGTGCAGCAGCTCACCCATTCGGTCTTCTCGGACGGGATCCACTGGGAACGCTCGATGGGATACACGTACTACACCGCGTCGGCGCTGATGTACGTGATGGAGGCGGCGGCGAATTCGGGGATCGATCTGTGGCACGCGAGGCTGCCGGGGATCCTCGGCCCTTTCGAGGGGAGTGCCGGCCACGAGGAGTACGGACCGCCCGGTAACCGGTCGATCGAGGCGATGCTCGACGCGCCGTTCTACTATGCGTTCCCGGGCGGCAGTTTCGCAAGGATCGGCGACTCGGGGACTGGCTCGCTCGGCTACCACCCGATCTACGAGCTGGCCTATCAGGAGTATCAGGACCCCAAGTATGCCTGGCTTATCAGCCGCCAGCGGGAACGTGTGGGCGGCACGGCTCCAAACTGGACGCTCTGGCGATCCAGGGGCAACCCGGACGGGCAGCCGGTGGCGAACGAGGGCCGTGAGGGCAGCATCGCCTTCCGCCTGCACACAGATGAGGGCGACCGCATCGCCCTGTGGCAGGACGTGACCGTGCCGGCGGACCGGCCGGTGACGATCGGCGGCTGGGTGAAGGCGCTGGCGATGGAGGGCGGCAGCGCCCACATCCGGTGCAACTTCGGCCGGGAGACCGTCTTCACCGACCGGGTGAAGGAGGCCGGCGATTGGCGCGAGGTCCGGGCGGAGATCCCGGCTGGCGAGGCCGGCGAGCCCGAGGCTGTCCGCAGGATACGAGTGCACGTCTTCCTGGAGGACGGCGCCGGGGAAGTCCTGTGGGACGATATTCGCGTGACGGTCGAGGGCGTCGAAGAGAACTGCCTCCGCAACGGCAGCTTCGAGGATGCCTCGATCGACGGGCGCCGCCTCGACTTCTGGAGTCTCGTGCACAGCGTGAGGGAAGTGCCGAACGGCCACTACAGCCTGGCTGAGGACGCGGCCATTGGCGTCAGTGGGCGCCACGAGAACGGCTGCACGCTGTTCCCCATGGGGGGCTTCGCGATCCTCCGCAGCGACCCGACCGACCCGGACGCGACGGCCATCAACTGCGCCTTCGGTCCGTACGGCAGCGGGCACGACCATCCCGACCGGCTGCACTTCGACTTGTATGGCCTGGACGCCGTCCTGGGGCCTGACGCCGGCTCGTGGGGCTACGACAACCCGATGCATCTCACGTGGGCCAACCAGAGCATCGCCCACAACACACTCACGGTTGACGAGGTCAGCCAGCAGCCCCAGGGCACTTCCGACAGCATCTTCGCGGGCGAGCGGGGCGACCAGCGGGTCTACGGAGTGCTCTGTCTCTTCCATCCGGGCGAGCACCTGAAGGCCGTCCGGGCCACTTGCGATACGGCTT
>CBFDAZ010000730.1:0-2497 GCA_965602825.1 uncultured bacterium | reverse complement strand
GGACCGGATGAATCTGGGGGCGGTGCCGGCCAGAAGAGCCCGCCGGAGCATCGCCAGACGCGGGTAGTCGCTCTCCACGGACAGGCCGAGCTTCTTGCGGGCCTCGGCAATCGCCTTCACCGGCTTGTGCCGTTCCATCCGCTCGGGGCGGGCCCAGAGCTGGCGCTCCAGGTAGACGGCGTCCTCGACCCAGTGGCCGGCGTGAATTTCGGCGAGGTCGATGAGGCTCACGGAGCCGTGGTCGATGCCGTGGCGGCTCATGGCATTGGCCAGATGCAGATCGCCATGGAGCCACTGGGCGACATCGCGTGCCCGCCATTGGCTGACAATCGAGTCGAGCCGGTTGCGCAGGTTCTTGATAGCGGTGATCCAGCTCTGTTGGCGGTGCAGGCGATTGAGTCCCTCGATGGGCGGCTGGTGCTTCGCGGGGAGGCGGGGGATGGGGGGGATGCGCCCTGGCCCGTCCGGACAGCCTTCCGGCCCGACGCCGAAGCGCCGCGGATCCAGGTCGAGTGCACCCTTGAGGCCCCACGGGACGCCGACCTGTTGGCCTTCTACGCGCCGACGCTGCTGGCGGGGGACAGAGCCTACGGTGCGGGCAAGGACTTCGCCATCTTCCCGGGCGTGGAGTACCTGGAGGGTGATGAGGAGTCCTCCTCGCCGCGAGATCTTGCGCCGCCGCTGCACGATCGGCGCGTGCCGGTCTTCTACAAGGTCGCGACACCGCTCATGGCCGTGCAGGGAGACGATAGCCTCGCGGCCCTGATGTGGGACGCCAATCAGGAGTGGGCCCCGGACCAGCAGCATCCCGCGGCACGCTTCCTGGCCCCGAAGCAGGACTCCGGCCTTGAGTACACCCACATGTCGCTATTCACGCCCTCGGTTGGCAGTTACGTGGAGGAGAACCGGTACGAGGCGACGACCCCTTACCAAGTGGAACCGGGGCAGCGCCTTCGCCTCAGCGAGTGGCTCGTACTCGACCACAAGGTGTGGTACGAGCGTGACAGCATCGTACATGGGCCCCACGAGGGCGGCCTGGTGCTGCAGGCGATGCAGCACTGGTTCGACGTCTTCGGTCTCCCAAAGCCGTCCCCTCAACCGCGGGACTGGGAAGCCGAGCGGGCGCTGTCACGGGAGGCGTACCTGCACAGTCTCTGGAGCGATGATCCGCCGGGCTGGCGCAGCCACACCAACGCAGAGCTGGAGACGAACGTCAAGCTGATCGCGCCGCTGCTCCTGGATCTGGCCGCCGGCGTCCCGCCCGATGTCGAGGCTGAAGTTCAGCGGCGGATCGACCTCGTCCTGGAGCGTGCGCTGCAGGAAGGCGGCCTGGCAGCGCTCCTGAGCTCGAACCGCGTCTTCCTGCCCTTCTTCCACGGCTACCTGCCCGAGGCGTTGGCCGCGTTCCGGGGCCGGGCGCGCGGCATGATGGGCGGGCGCGAAGACGGCCTCTGGGTCTGGCGGCCCGGAGACGACGAGCACCGCACGCTCGGCGTGCCGGGAACGCACACGCTCGGCCAGGCGACGTGGCCGTCACTCGTCTCTCTGCGGGCGGCGAGGTACACCGGAGATCCGCAACTGGCAGCCGAGGCGCTCGAGGCGATGCGCCAGATGGAGCGCTACGAGGTCCCGCGCGGCGCCTCGATGTGGGAGTGCCCCCAGTACCAGCCGGACCTCTTCGCCTCCGCCCTGGCGATCAAGGCCTACTGCGAAGCGTATCGGCTGACTGGCGATGCTGACCACTTGGCGCACGCGCGCTACTGGGCATGGACCGGGCTGCCGTTCCTCTACACGTGGCAGATGGACGCCGACCCGACGATGCTCTACAACTCCATCGGGGTCATCGGGTCCACGTTCTACACGCACTCGTGGCTCGGCCGGCCGGTGGTCTGGATGGGACTCGACTACGCCTACGCGCTGCAGGATCTGGCTGAGTTCGATGACTCGTTCCCCTGGTTGACCGTCGCCCAGGGGATCACCAACTCCGCCATGTGGCAGCAGTACGCGGACGGCGAGAGCAAGGGGTGCTTCCCCGATTCATGGGAGATGGCTGAGAACCGGCCGAACCCGGCCGACATCAACCCTGAGCTGATTCTGCTCAACGAGTACCGGCTGCGCGGTCAGTCACTCCACATCCGCCATGACCGGTTCGATGGCGGTGAGCCCCCGGTCTTCCTGAACTCGCCGGCCGACATTGTGGCAACCAGCGGCGACCCCGAACAGGGGCGCGTGGAGTTCGAACTGAAGGGCATCGCGGGGCTGCCGACCTACTCCGTCCTCGCGCCGGTCGCGGAGCCGGCTGAGGTCTCCGGCGCAGGGGAGCGCGCGGCCGACGGTGAGAGCCTGCAAGTTCGCGCCAGCGGTTGGCTCTACGACCCGGAGCTGAGGATGGTCGTGCTGAAGCACGGAATGCCCGCAGGTCGGGCACAGTGCGCCATCCGCTGGTGACTGCCGCCGCCGTTCGCGAATTCTCTCGCGGCCCCTGGACCTCTTGGCA
>CBFDAZ010000729.1:0-2560 GCA_965602825.1 uncultured bacterium | reverse complement strand
CCACCCGCAGCTCGGCCGGACCTACTCGTAGCCAACACTCGACCGGTTCGGCCTCTCGCTGTCGTAGTCGGCCTTGACCTCTGCGTCGGTCAGGGCGCGTTGGTAGATCATCAGCTCGTCAAACAGGCCAACAAAGGGCTTGTGAGCGGAGGGGATCATCAGATCGACGCCCTCCACACTGAGGCTGCCGGTGAGAGTCTCCGGGATCGCTGTCGTGCTGTCCAGGGCGCCGTCCACATAGCACCGGACCTCTGAGCCCTCGCGGTCCACGCTGAAGGCCAAGTGGGTCCAGCGGTCTTTCGGCAGCGAGGCCTCCGAAGTTGGCCGAACCATCTTCCCCTCTGTGTGGGTCTCACCGAGGACCAGCTCCACGCGGCCATCGGGCAGCAGGTTGATCACCCACCACGTCTGCGGAAAGCGCTCCTTCCCCATGATCCGCGTATCGAAGCAATCCGGCTTGGCCCAGAAGGCGATAGTGAAGTCGGATGTGCCGAAGTGCAGGTGCGGCCCGTCCTCAACCGTCAGCGCCCCTGGAGTTCCATCCATGAGCAGGCACGTGCCGAAGTCGCCCTTCACCCACTGGCCGTAGAGGTCGGCGTCATTGCCCAACCCCGAGCTGTCCGTCGCGATGTCGTCGTCCCCTCCGTCGAGCTTCCAATGCCCAACCAGGCCCGGCTCCACCGGCGTACCGATCGTCCGCTGTTCCTCGGGAGTCGGCTCCTGCAACCACTCGCCCCGCGCCGCCTCGGGGCCGGCCTCCCCCGGCGCGCCTGCACACAGCAGCCTTCCATCCTCCGTCGCGATGTACAGCCGTTCGTACGCCGCTGCCATGCCATCGAAGACCGGCAGTGAGTCCAGTCGGTACTCCTTCAGCGTCTCGCCGTCCGCCGTCGATACGGCGCGGAGAATGGCCCCCTTCTTCCCCTCGAAGGCAGACATGGCACGAAGGGCCTTGTCAGGTGGCCCGGCGACAAACAGCGTCTCCCGGGCGAGGACCATCGCCCGGGCCAGCAGCGGCGCGTCTGCGGTCCAACGGAACTTCACTCTGAAGTTACCCTTGCCCGAAGACGGGTAGTCACGGTTCGCTCGAGTGTAGTCAGGCGGGCCTTGCGGCGTCTGGTCCCCCATGTCCGCCCCGAACAGGTGGTACTTCCGCCCGGTTGAGCCCCGGTAGAAATCCGGCTTGTACGCGAATCCGTAGATCGAGGACTCATCCAGCGACAGCAAGCGGCCCGCCGGGGCCTCCCGGCCGGCAAAGTACCACCCGATGTAGCCCGAATAGAAGTGGGTCCCGTAGATCCAGTAGGTCCGATGCCACCAGTCGTCATTCAGAAAGCCGGCCGGGCTATAGAGGTGACGGCGCGTCTCGCGTGGCTCCAGTGTCTGGAGGTCGAAGGCCAGCTTCCTCATGTAGACCAGAGTCCCGTCGCTGGAGAGAATGTCGGGCAGCGCGCCGGGCATGTCGAACATCATAATCTCGTCGGGTTGCCGACCCGTCTCCGGATCGCGAGTGTAGACCCGCCGCTCAGCCAGCTTCCGCCCTGTGGCCAAATCGAGCCGGTACAGGTAGAGACCACCATCCAAGTACGACGAGCGCCCCGCAGCACAGTAGACGGCGCCATCCTGCACCAGCACCGCGCCGTGCACCGGCCAGACCGACTCCAGTTGCCCGTAAGCCACAGCCCGCCGGTCCTCCGGGGCGGCCCGGAACCGCCAGACCAGCTTGCCGTCGGAGGCGCGCAGGCAGTACACGTGCCCATCGGCCGACCCGAAGACAACGAGTCCCTGGTGAAGCGTTGGCGGCGAGTCGATCCTGCCACCAGCAATGAACTGCCACGCTGGTCTTCCCTGCTCGGCGTCGAGTGCGTGTAGTGTGTGGGTGTCAATCGAGGCCACGAATGCCTTGCCCTCCGCGATAACCGGGCTCGTGAGTCCAGCTCCCAACTCCCTCTGCCACAGGGGGCGTATCTCACTCGGCACCGTAGATGCAGTCGCGCCGTGCCGCGCCGGATCGCGGCGGTATGTGGGCCACTCGGCCGAGGCCTCGGAGCGGGTGCGAGCCGCAAGCGCCACAGCTCCGTAAGCCGGGCCTCGCGAGAGTGCATCGACTCCGGCGCCATCGCCCGTCTCCCGCTCCGAGGGTTGGGTGTCGTTCCCGCGCACGCTCTCCGCCCGCCTGGGGGCGAAGGCGTAGAAGCCGGCGAGCTTCGCCTCAATGTAGCAAGCGCACGAGTGCGGGGGCATGTAAAGCAGACCATTACAGGGGACAAAGCCAAACTGGCAGGTTCCACGCGTCCAATGGTGCCGGGAGCACTCGCCCGAACGGACATCGATGAACTCCACCCCCGTCCTCCCGGTCACGATGTAGCGGCTGGTCGCCCGGTTCCGGTGACAGCGGTGATGCGGCATCGTCGTGTCGAAGGCCTCATCTGTAGCGATTCGCCGCTTGATCTCGCCCGTATGCAGATCGCGGCCCTCGGTGAAGTCGGCGTTCGTGCGGGACCGGCTCTGGCCGACCCACACCAGCTCATCAGCCACGAACACATCAATTGCAGAATGA
>CBFDAZ010000728.1:0-2625 GCA_965602825.1 uncultured bacterium | reverse complement strand
CAGCACCGCTTCTGACCGCCGATCAAGCGCCCGCGCCAACCTCCCGCCGGCCCAGCGAGCGCCTGACTTGCTCCCCTCGGACTCCGCGAACTGCGCATGGGGCGGTCATGAATAATCCGGGCTAGAGGCGTTCCCCCCCACGCGGTCGCCGCGTTGACGTCGGCCCCATGCTCGAGGAGTAGCCGGACCATTGGCACGCACTCCTGGGGTTCCAGACTACTGCAAGCCTCGTGCAAAGGCACCCCGCCGTGCTTGTCGGCTGCATTCGGGTCGGCGCCGCGCGCCAGCAGCAACTCCGCGACTGCCATCTGACCGGCACTGGCAGCCAACTGGAGCGGCGTCCGGCCCGCGCCGTCCCTCGCGTCCATGTCCGCTCCGCGATCGAGTAAAGCTCCCACGATCTCCCGCGACCCGCGCGGGGCGGCGATGTGCAGAGGCATGGATGGGAAGCGATCGATGGGCGCATTCGGGTCCGCGCCACCATCCAGCAGCTTCCGCACCTGCGCTACATCGTCGTTCTGCAGCGCCTCGAGCATTGCGGTCGTGGGGTCCTCGGGTGGGCCTTCACCGGCCGTGGCCTCCGCCCTCGCTCTAACTCGCGCAAGGCGTACGCCCAAGCCCAGTAAGACGACTGAGACCAACACGAGGATGATCGCTCCCCACCATCGACGCTTCATGGCCGCTCCCTCCCCCATCAAAGGTCGCCTGCCCTTCAGTCGTACTTCGTGCCACGTCTACTACTTCGGAACGATGCCTGAGCATCCCTGCCGCTGTCCTGACAGGGAAGGCCTCCGCTACTCCCCGGCCGAAACCTCGGCAAGCGCCATGCGTGTACCTGAGGAGAGGGCACGGGTGACACATGAGAAGCTACTCCACCATCGTGCTCCTCGCAGTAGGCCTGGACGCCACAGCCTTGAGTGACCTCGGCCTGGTTGGCCACTGGACACTGGACGACATCGGCGGCGACGTTGCGGCAGACGCTGGCCCACATGGACGCCACGCGGCGGTGCAAGGGGGAGTTACCCCCGCCACGGGGGCTGTCGGCTCATCGGCCAGGTTCGATGGGATTACCGGCCGCCTTGAGGTCCCGGCCGCGGGGTTCGACTTCACGGGCGATTTCACCGTCGCCCTGTGGGTCAACGTGTACGCCCTCGACCGCGGCCAGCAGATGATTGCCGCGAAGAACCGCTACAGCCTCAACGAGCGCGAGTGGGGCGTCATGGTGGACAGCGACAACCACTTCACGCTCTACATTCGCCGCAACGACTGGCAAACGGTCGCCGCGACCACGACACCCGAACCGGGCCACTGGTACCATCTGGCAGTCGTCATGCAGGGCGGCACGGCGCGCATCTACGTGAACGGGCGGCTCGAGAGCTCGGGGGAGACAGGCACCGTCGATCGGCAGACCCCGGCTCCGCTGACCCTCGGTGGCTCGAATGACAATGGTCGGCTCTGGCAGATGCTCTGGGGCGCGATCGACGACGTCCGCGTATATGACAGAGCGCTGGACCGGGAGGAGATCGAGGCCATGCAGATCGACGAGACCGACACCCACGACATCCCGCCGGCAGCACGGGAGCCGGGCGTCGTGCTATGGGATCCCGACGCGCCCGTCCCCAACGCCTCCGACATCGAGCGTCTCGGAGGCATCAGGTTCGAGGTCATCAAGAAGCGCGAGCCCGAGATCGATGGGTACAAGTGGCTCCACGGCGTCGCCATCTACCGCTACAAAGGCGCGTTCTTCACGTCGTGGGGGGCCAATGTCGGCAAGGAGAACACGCCCGGCGAAGTCGTGCTGGGCCGCCGCAGCACCGACGACTGCCGCACGTGGTCCGACGTCGAGCCCATTGGTCCGACCATCGAGGGTGAGGGGCGCAGCCACGGCGTGTTCCTGGCCCACGGCGGGCAGTTGTGGGCGTTCCACTCGCGCTTCGGCAAGGGCGAGGGCAGGATGTTCCCCGGCCTGGGCATGGAGGCGTTTGTTCTGAACGAGGACACTGACGCGTGGGAGCCTCAAGGCGTCGTCGCCAAGGGCTTCTGGCCGCTGCGCGAGCCGGTGAAGATGAAGGACGACAACTGGTTCATCCCCGGCTGCGACGGGGATTGGCGGGCCGCCGTTGCCATGAGCCACGGCGACGATCTGCTGCAGTGGGACACGGTGAAGGTCCCGGTCGGTGAGCGCGTCATCACCGAGGCCAACGCGTGGGTCGATGACGACAAGATCACCTTGGTCATGCGGAATCAGTCGCCGCTCGACCCCGGCAACATCCGGGCCGCCGTCTCCTTCAGCCACGATTGCGGTCGGACATGGTCCGATCCGGTCGAGAGCAACATGCCCCTCTCGACCTCCAAGCCCTACTGTGGCTACCTCAGCACCGGCCAGCGATACCTGCTGGGGAACTCCGTCCGCGGGGGCAACCACTCACGGGCGCATCTCACGATCGCGGTCAGCCGGCCGGGCCAGGAGATGCTGTGCCGGATGTGGCTCATCCGCGACGCCGAGATACCCGAGCCTCTGCGAGACATCTACGGCTACACCGACCGGCAGCATCTCGCCTACCCTCATGCCATCGAGCACGATGGCAAGCTCTACGTGGTCTACTCGGCGGGACACCTGGGAGC
>CBFDAZ010000727.1:0-2644 GCA_965602825.1 uncultured bacterium | reverse complement strand
AAACGCCACTGCGCCATCCGCTGCGGCCCATCGCCGCCGTCCTGACTACCCCCACTCCATCGTGCGGATCGGGCTATGCTCGCAAGATCGCTGCCGGAGAACCCCGTGCCCTTCCCAGGTCAGACGCTAATTCTGCAGTTGCATGCCCCTATCTTCACCGCGACCGTCAGTTTAATACAGCTTATAGTACAACTCCGCAGGCATTCCGTCAACTCTTCTCGTCCCAAAGCTGCATTTAGGGTTTGATGCCAGAAGAACGCGATGATCCCAGGGGTGTACAGCCGGAAGGCGGGTGCCGGTCAAGCCGGCACGCCAGCGCCATTGGCCTTGCTCGGCCTCGGGATCGTGGAAACAGGGAACCTCGCCGCAGGGCGCGAACCAGGGGGGTGCCTGGCGCCGGCCCACAGCGTTACGGAGGACCTACGCGCGATGAGACTTGGCATCCTTGCCGGAATGGTGATCCTGTTGCCCAACACAACCCTCGCTCAGCACGAGTGGACCCAATGGCCACCCCGGCCGTACCTCA
Source organism: uncultured bacterium (assembly GCA_965602825.1). Lineage (GTDB taxonomy): Bacteria > Armatimonadota > Zipacnadia > Zipacnadales > VGFC01 > CBFDAZ01. The sequence goes on along the minus strand of CBFDAZ010000727.1, from coordinate 2,118 downwards.
TCCGGAGCCTGGCTGACGGCATTCAGGGGATTCTGGACAGCCAGGACCCGGAGACAGGACGCTTCGGCACCGAGCCGTGGATTTGCAGCGATCAGAATGTCATCTTCCCGCTCGCCGCCGCCTGGGCGATCGAGGATGAGGGCAACCCGTGGTATCACAACGCGAAGCTGCTCGAGGCGATCGGCAAGGGTGGCGAGGCTCTGGTCGATGCGCAGGACGAGGCGGGGAAGTGGACTTTCCGCAAGAAGGACAACTCGACCTGGGGCCAGATCCACATGCCGTGGACCTACAGCCGCTGGATCCGGGCCTACCACCTGGCCGGCGAGGCCTTGCCTCCCGCAACCAGGGAGAAGTGGGAGACGGGCCTGCTGCTGGGGTTCAACGGCATCCGCAAGTACGCCGACGGCGGCGTCCACAACATCCCTTGCCACCACGCGATGGCGCTCTACATCGCCGGAGTGTGCTTCGAGAACGAGGAGTGGAAAGACGCCGCGAAGGCCTTCATGGCGCAGGTCGTGGCGAAGCAGAATCCCGGCGGCTTCTGGTCCGAGCACTTCGGCCCGGTGGTCGGCTACAACAAGGTCTACGTTGAGGCGCTCGGGGTCTACTACCAATTCTCAAGGGATCCCGTCGCGCTGGACGCCCTCAGCCGGTCAGCCAACTTCCACGCGAGCGTTCTGTGGCCCGACGGCTCCTCGGTATCGGCGATCGACGAGCGTCAGATCTACCACGCCCGTCGCGACATCGGCAACGTTGGCTTCGCGTGGACACCCGAGGGCCGTGGATTCCTGCTGGAGCAGGTGGCCGCCTATGCCGATGAGGGCGCCTTGCTGGATGCGGACTACGCGGCAGCGATGCTCCTGTACGGTGGCGAGGGGGAAGGCCAGCCCCCCGCGGCGGCGGGTGACCGCGGGCGAGTGACCCTCGGCGACGACGACGCCCTGATCGAGCGCCGCAAGCCGTGGCAGTGGTGCTTCTCCGCTTACGCGTGCGAGCCGATCCAGAACCGCTGGATCCAGGACCGGCACAACCTCGTCGATGTCTTCCACGACGAGTTGGGCCTGGTGATCGGTGGGGGAAACACCAAGCTGCAGCCTTACTGGTCCACCTTCACCGTCGGCGATCCATCCCTGCTGCGGCACGAGCCGGGCGATGAGTCGCCGAACTTCATTCCCGAGATCGATCTGCACTGGACACCCGACGAGGCGGACATCGACCTGGAGGGAGAGGCGCCGCGGCTGACGCTGAAGTACGGCGATACCGACTGCTGGGTATCGGCCCAGGCGCGCGATGATGGCGGCCTGGCTCTCACCTATGGAGCGCCGCTGGACCGGGGCGTGGAGGCGCACGTACCCCTATTCAGGCGCGCGGTGAAGGTGAAGACAGCCTCAGGCGACCGCCACTGGCTGGGCGAAGAGGAGCTTCTGCTCGGACAGCAGCAAATGGGAGACCACGTGGCGTTCGGCGGGCTGAGGGTCACCCTCCCTGCCGGGGCCTCGCTCCGTTGGCCGGCCCAGCAGCACAACCCGTACAAGAAGGACGGGAGCTCTTCGCTCGGCGCCGCGAAGCTCGTACTCGTGCTGCCCTTCGAAAACGGGATCACCGAGCACACGCTGGTGCTGTCGCGAGAGCTGTCGGAATCGTTCGAGGGACTGACATTCGAGGCGCGTGATCTGCCATTCCGCTCCGACACGGGGACGCGGACGAAGCGGCTCGATGTCTTCGGGTCGCAGTTCCTGGGCTCGGAGAAGCCGGGCGACTCGATCGCCTTCACACTACCTGCGATCGAGGCCGGCCGGTACGAGCTAGTGGCGGAGTTCGTCCTGGCCGATACGTACGGCATCGTGCGGGTCCTGCTGGATGGCGAGCCAATCGGGGAGCCCTTCGACGGCTACTGCCCCGGAGTGGACGACGAGGGCGAGCGGGTCTCGTTCGGCGAAGTCGAGCTGACTGGCGGCGAACATGAGGTGATCGTCGAGATCGTCGGGCAGAATGAGCAGTCGAAGGGGCACTTCATCAGCGTCAAACGGTGGCTGCTGCGACCTGTCGAGGGTTAGCCCGGCCTGTTCACGACCAACGTCGCGGGCAACCCGCTCTTTTGAAAAAGAGCCGGTTTCC
>CBFDAZ010000726.1:0-2651 GCA_965602825.1 uncultured bacterium | reverse complement strand
CCCTGCAGCGTTACCGTAACCGGCACTTCAGCGCCCGGCGCCGCAATGAGAAGGTTGCGGTGCGCCTGGTCGTCCATGTTGTAGTAGCTCAGGGCATTCAGGGAAACGCCCAGGTCGCTCTGGTATCGCTCGACCCAGGAGCAAGTCGTCTTGACTGGAGCCGTCACCGGTCCGCCGACGAAGGTGACCCGATTGTTCCCCAGCGACAGCTTCCCCGGCAGTGCGAGCGGCGAGGCCACGAGCACCGTCCGCACCCTCAGGCCGGTGACCTGCGCGTCCTGGCCCGCAGCCAGCTCCAGCTTCAGCCAGTACGCATACCGCGCCATGACGTGGCTCGTCAGGTCAGCGTCGATCTCGCCCGCCTCGTCCGGGCTTTGCCAGACCTCGACCCAATTCTCGCTCTCATCGAATGAGACCGAGAGCTTGACTGCCCCCGGCTGCCTCGCTTCATACGATCCGGCGACCGCACCGGCAGAGAAGATGTAGGGGCAATGGGCGCGATAGATGAGGGAAGCCGGCTGGCTGTCATCTTCCGCTCGCAACACAGGGGACGTGTCCTCTGCCTCGTCGATGGCGATGTTCGCACGGTCCGCTGCGTCCCCGCGCGCAGTCGGCTCGTAGATGATCGCGCCGTTCCCGAAGAAAGGCGGGATCTTGGCGAGGGGTATCGATTCGCGGTCGCCGGCGAGCTCGAACCACCGGCCTTCGTTCTGCCAGCCGATGCTCGCCCGCTCCCCGGGCCGCAGCGCGAAGTCCATGCTGTGTGGCCGCTCCGCCCCGCCGAAGGTCGCCCGGCTGCGACGGCCGGGCAGCCAGGCATTGGCATCGCCGCCCTGCCGGATCTTCAGGTAGGGCTCATCCTCCAGGCCCCGCCGGCTGAGCGCCGTCTGGTTGTCCCGCTCCAGCCAGTAGACCCGCGAGGAGAGGTCGTAAAGCCGCAAGCTTCCCTGGTGGAATGCCTGCTCGAACTGGTGGTGCGTGCCTGAGGCGTTGTTGGACGAGATCCCGGCCGCCAGGAACAGCTTGCGCAGCATGTGGTTCATCGGCCCGCACTGGTCGAACGGGTAGATGTTCAGCGCCTTGATGAGCGTGTAGGAGACCCGGGGCCGGTGGCGCGCGCCGACCGTCTCGCAGTAGTGGGCATCGAAGTAGTTCGTAGTCTCGAGGCTGTAGTTGAATACCTCGAAGGCCTTCTCTGCCTCGTCCTCCACCTCGGGCGCGAGCGTCTCCGCGATGTCCTTGACGCTGAAGGGCACAACGTTGTCGTTCGCCCGCCAACGTGGTAGCAAGGTCGCCTCGGACGTTGTGTCCTCGGCGTGCTCGAAGGTCACAGACCGCATCAGGGGGGGCAGATCGCCGCCGACCTCCAGGTCGAAGCCGTCGTCGTCATCGGTGACAACACGCTCCACGCGGCGCTCGCGGTACTCAACGAAGCCCGGGTCGGGCAGCTCGCGGAATGGGCGCCTCGCCGTCATCCGGCTCTCGGCGCGGCTTGTCTCGAAGGCTTCCTCCGTCGCATGCGGCTTGACGCGGGCCGTCCGCGCCTCGATCTTGCCGTCACTCAGGACCTCGACGATGGCCTCCTCCGCCTGCGGCTCCAGTTCGCAGGCCAGATACCCCCGCACGAACCGGTCATCCGAATGGTGCACGCCGTGCCGCTCGTTCTCGAAATGAAAGAGCGTCCTGGTGTTCTCATCAACCGTGAACTCCTGCCTCGGTGGCGTGAAGTCGCCCGTGTAACGGGGCACATCGGAGATCCGGAACTCGTCGATGGCAGCCTCGGCCGAGGTGTTCGCGGTCCAACTCCGGTCACCGCCGATGAACGCCTGCATGGGCATGCTGCGGCAGTCCTCCTCCGAGATGCCGATGCCCTTGGGCATGCCCTCCACCGTATGAGTCAGGGCAAATGGCCATGGCTCGCCCGCCGGGCCTTCCGAAGCGATAGGTTGCCCGTCCGCGAAGAGTCGGAGCTGGGCCCCGGGATGATCCCAGGTGGCCGCGATGTGGTGCCACTGTCCAGCCCGCAGGTCGGCCGGGCCGCGCACGATGTGGGTCTTCTGGGCCGAATCGACGATGGTGAACTCAAGCTGGTTGCTGCCGTCGGAGCCGCACTTCCGCAGGCGGGACTGCAGCCGGTGGCCGTAGGCGGTGCCGTAGAAGAGGACGTGCTGCTGGCCGTCATCGGCATTCCACGAGGGCCGGCACCAGAACTCAAGCGTGCCCGCCTGGAGCGCCCAATGCACGGACTTCGCGTCCCCATACTCGTAGGCGGTTCGGGTGCCCTCCGACCCTCCATTGAACGCGAGCCGGCGCTGGCCCGTGAACTCAAAGCCTCGATTCACCGGAGCATCAGCCAGCGCGCCCTCGACGAAGCCGGCGTTCGTAGCGGCAGGCCATGGCCAGCGCTCCCCCGGCCGCAGCACCACGCGATCGAGCCAGATGGTGAAATATGACTCCGGCCCGCCGACTCCTTTGCCGGTGTCTGCATCTCTCACCGTGCACCGGAAGCGGATCCGGACGTTGACCGTGGCCGCCTCCTCACTGAAGCGCCCCCGTTCGCTCAGTTGTACGAGCTGCCCCTCGGCCAACTCAACCGTCAACCAGCGCGGCTGGATAGCGTACTCGCGAATGCGCGAGCCATCCTCACGGAC
>CBFDAZ010000725.1:0-2693 GCA_965602825.1 uncultured bacterium | reverse complement strand
ACTCATCACATGTGCCGAAATCGATCTGCGGCTGTCCGTTCTGCCAGCCGGTCAGCCGCCAGCTCGGCCCGCCCGACAGCGCGTTCATGCCGTGCTCGCGAAGCAGTCCGAGGGTCTCCTCCAGGACTTGCGGAGCCGTTCCCTCGGGCAGCAGTCGCTCGGGCGGCATCAGCCCGAAGAAGCCCATCAGATACTCGCTGTCCCGGTCGAGCGTCACATCGTGCACGGTGACCGAGAGCGGGACCACCATCACGCCCCGGGGCCCGGTCAGGAGGAGTCTGCCCTCATGGGTATTCGGGGAATTCTCAGGGGTGACGTGGACGGTGACGATGACCTCGCGCGTGATGTCCTTCGCCAGGTCCACTGTCTCCACCGTCCGCAGCGTGTGAGGCCGCACGTGGTAGGCGATGTTCCCGAAGCCTCGACTGGTGTTGTAGCGCACGACCTGCACCGTCGCGGGCGGGAAGTCGCCGGACGCGTCCAACGAGACTTCACACTCCCCCATGTCCTCCACGGGGCGGATCGCGAGGCACAGCGGCTCATACTCGCCGCGCACTGCGTCGCAGCTCAGGCGCAGATCGGCGGGCGCCGGAAGGTCCTCGGGCAGGCTGTTCGGCGTGATCTCGTCCTCGATCCGCACGGGCCAGGCCAGCACCCGCTCGTCCGCCCAGGCGGGAGGTGGCGTGAACGCTTCCGGCGCGGGATCGAGGCAGACGGCCTTGGCCCGGAACTCGTCCGCGACGGCCGCCATCTGCGCATCAAGCCACTGCTTCGCTGCCGCGTTGTCCGCCGCGTGGAGCGCGAGGGCCGAGACCTTGCTCCCCCACGTGACATCGGCCTCGAAGTGGAACGTAAGCTCGCCGCCCCGGGATGCAGCCTGGAAGCGCACCGGCTTCGCGAGCTCATCAGCCATGTATGTGTCCCAGATATCGACGTTGATTGGCTCAACATCCTCGAAGCGATAGAGCGGCGTACTGCGGCCGTCGGGCCGCGTTTCCTTCCACGCTTCCTGACCGTTGACCAGGACGCGCCGCTCGGAGTGCAGCGCCTGCTCGCCACCCCAGTAGCCGCAGTTCTCGAAGATCACCAGGCAGTCGTATAGCCCGTCGGCAACATCGACACGGAAGTTGTAGCCGCCCGCCTCACAGAAGTCCTGGGTCAGCATGGTCCCGAAGGTCGTGTCGCGCGCCGCGCCGTTCCAGGGAGCGCCGCCCTGCGGACCCCAGCCGAAGCCCTGGTCGGGAGTGTAGTTGGTCTCATGGGACACGCCCGTCCAGCCGAGCATCACCGGCTGGCTCGGCGGGCCGAAGTCGAAGGCGTGGACGCCCTCGGGTCGGTCCACCTTCATGAACCGGATGTGGTCCACGATGACGCGACCGGTCTCGCCCTTGCTGCCAAAGGCCAGGTCGAGGCGGACGATGCTATCGGGGTCGATGTCGCGCGGGATGTCGTTGTTGCGGCTGCCGGCCTCACCCCGGTACAGCCCGCGAACCGGAATCACCCAGGTGCCCGGCCCGGGCGCAAAGGTGGTGCCACCGTTGTGGCGGTTCCAGTAGGAGCGTCCCTTGTCTTCCCAGGCCTGGTCGCCCACCAGCACGTTCCCGCGAATGGGGAAGTCGTTCGGGTTGAGCACATCGACGACCAGCGCATCATAGGGCGACCAGTCCCTGATGACGCGGTTCCAGAACATGTGGGCCGGGAAGTACTCGCCGTTCGGGTCGAAGGTCATCTCGAGGGCCTTCTCCCCGTCCGTTACGCCCTCGGTCACCAGCCGCGACCCAGCACACGTGAGTTGCCAGGCCGGCAACTCGGTGTCCGATTCGAAGCTGTTGACGAGCGTCTCCTGCGCGCCCATCGTCGAGCAACCGGCGGTGATCAGAACCAGGACGATGCTGAGCCCCATAGCCGTTGACCATGCAGGTTTCATCTTCAGCCTCCCCATTTGGCTGTCAGTCCGCTTCCACCGAGGCATTCGGCTGAGGGCCGCATGTCCCCTTCACTCGATCTCGACGGGAGGACCCGGGAGGGCTGCAGGGAAGGGTAGCCGGACGGGAACTATCGATGAGGAGGCCACACATGTTCCTATGTATAGCTGCGGGCTTCGGTATCGCCGTGCTCTGCAGCGCCGATGCCTCGGCACTGGTCCTGGCAGAGGACGGCCGAACCGACTACACCATCGCCCTCTGCGATGACGCGATCCCCGCGGAAGAGACTGCCGCCCGCGAGCTGGCCGAGCACCTGAAGCTCGTGACCGGGGCGGACTTCGAGATCGTCCCGGAAGCCGAGGCCGGCGCTCGCGCCATCGCCGTCGGGCCGGGGACGAAGTTCGGGGCCGCGTGTCCCGACGTCGACCTGGAGGCCCTCGGGCAAGACGGCATCGTCATGAAGACGGTCGGCGATAGGCTCTACCTCGCCGGAGGGCGCCCGCGCGGCACGCTCTACGCGGTCTACACGTTCTTGGAGGAGGTCGTCGGTGTCCGCTGGTGGAGCTCGACCGAGAGTCTCATCCCGGAGAAGCCGACTCTGGAGGTACCGGAGCTCGATACGGTCTACGCCCCGAAGCTCAAGTGCCGCGAGGCCTTCTACCGGGATGCCTTCGAGCCCGTGTTCTCCAGTCGCCTCAAGTGCAACGGCCATTACGAGCGCATTCCGCCCGAGTATGGCGGACACTACACGATCCTCGGCTGGTGCCA
>CBFDAZ010000724.1:0-2731 GCA_965602825.1 uncultured bacterium | reverse complement strand
CTCTATCTTGGCTACCCAACGCTGTCGCTGGCCGTTATCCTGTTTGCCCTGTTGTTGGGTGGAGGACTGGGCAGTCTATGGAGCCAATCGTGGCCGTTCGGGCGCCTCGCTGTCGGTGCAGCGATCGCCGCTGTTGCGGTGGCGGTACTGGCCGGCTGGGGGGCTCGAGTGTGGCTGGATGGGCTCTTCGCCCTGACCCACCAGTGGCCGATTCTCGGTCGGACAACGGCCGCGGCGGGAGCGCTGCTCCCGCTCGGCTTCGGGATGGGCATCCTGTTCCCGGCAGGGGTCCGTCGCCTGCGGGGGACCGACACGGGCCTCGTGCCGTGGATGTGGGCACTGAACGGCACCGCAAGCGTGTTGGGATCAGTGGGGGCGATGTGTGCGGCAAAGCTCTGGGGTTTCCACGCCGTCCTTGCCTTGGGCGGCGTTTGCTATGTCATTAGTGGTGGACTATCGGTGGTAGAACACTTTGGGCTCCGTAACGCCGAAGCCGGCCTCCCTGGGGATTCAGCGATCGAGTTACGTAGCGCCGACTAAGGAGAAAGTCAGATGCCGGGAGCTGTTGGTCGAAGTGCACACGACCTCATGGAGGAGAAGGCCAGGAGGTCCGTTGAGAATCTCATTGAGCGTCTCCGGCGGGAGACCGTCGAGAAGGCAAACCGCATCAGGCTGCCCAAGTACGCCCGCGATGCCGTGAAGCAGACCGACCGGAGGTACTTCCGGGGCAAGAAACTGGGGCTCTTCGGTCCGGACCGCTTCAGCCCGGAGATGCAGCTCTTCCTGCCCATCATCCTGCTCGATGCGGCGTGTGACCATCAACGCCTGCGCGACAGGTTGCACGAATATGCTCGCTACATGACGGCCAACTACGCGTGGGTCTGGTGCACCGCGCCGATCACGCTGCCGGTGCGCCTGCAGGCCAGGGACCTTCTGCTGCGCGAGGGCGAGTCGGACTTCGGAGAGACGCCGCTGGCCGGCGCGATGGCTTTCATTCGGTACCACTACCGGATGTTCAAGCTCACAACTCTGACCGATTACGGTGTGCTCTACAACCGCGCCTATACGCTCGAGCAGAACGGCTACTTCAGGAACATCGATGTCGAAGGCACATCGTACTTCGAGCAGTTCAAAGAGCAGCCGGAGGTCGAGGAGCCCGAGGAACTCAGGATAACGGTTCCGGACGGCCCCAAGACCGACGTGGAGAACGCCGAAGCCGCGCAGCAAACTGAGGGCTGAGTCCGGGGCGCTATCAGCGCTCCTCCGGAGCGTCCATCGCGGCCTCGAGAACCGTCTTGCTTCCGCGAAGTGCCGGAACCTTGTCTGGTTCCTCCAGCTCGAAGACCCACAGGCCTTCGTAGCGCTGCTCGTCGCACCACCGCATGGTCTCTCCGAAGTCGAGGAACCCGCGACCCGCTGCGCGGTGGTCCCGGAAGTCGCTCTGTCGCACATCGTGCAGGTGGAAGTGGTAGACCTTCTCGCCCAACGCGTGAAGCTGGCTCATCAGTGTGCGTCGATACAGGTCGGCACCCTCTTCCGTGCCGCGCAGTTCCGCCGGCAGATAGCCGACCAGGTGCCCCACATCGACGTTCGCGCCCACCGCTGGGTGATCGATCTCGTGGATCAGCCGGGCGAACAACTCGACGCCGGTCGGGTAGCCGGTCTCGATCGTCAGGCTGATCCCCGCCTCAACCGCGCAGTCGCCTAGGGCACGGAACGTCTGGACCAGCTCCTCCCAGGCGTCCTCCAGGCTGCGCCCGCTCTTCGCACCCGCGTGCGCGGTCGTCGTTGAGCCGCCCAGGAATGCTGTGGCCTCGATGGCGACCACAATCTGCCTGAAAGCCTCCTCACGGATCCCCGGGTTGGGCGCCAGCAAGGGGATGTCGATGAACGGTGCATGGGTACTCACGTGCTCGAACGGCTCGACGACTCGCCTCAGCTCGTCGCGCTGTGCGGCACTCATCCGGTCGAAGTAGAACCCCGCCAACTCCCCCTGCGAGTGTGTATACCCGTCGAAGGCCAGTAGTTCGATCGCCCGGAACCCCAGCTCGTGGCCGACACGAGCAGCCTCCGGGAGGCTGTATTCGGCCAGGCATGCGGTCGAGAAGCCCAGCTTGCTGGCGTCCATGGATAATGTCTCTCCTGCTGTGCTGCTACGACTTCGCCGCCTTCATCGCCGCGGCGGCGGTCTCCAGCGTCTCGTCGATGACCTCGTCCGTGTGGGACAACGACAGGAACCAGACGTGATCGGGCGAGAAGTACACGCCTCGCCTCACACACTCCGAGAAGAACCGCACCTTCAGATCCTTCTCCTCTTCCGCGAACCTCAACAGGGGCATGGGCCCCATGCCCACCATCTCGGCTGCGATACCGGCCTCCTGAGCGATCTCTGACAGGCCCTCCGCCAGCCGCTCGCCGCGCTCCCACAGCAAGCGCACACCGTCCTGCTCCTGCATCTCATCGAGCGTCGCCATCGCCGCGGCCACGCCCGTCAGCTCTCCGTGGAAGGTTGCCGCCACCCAGACATCGCTCGCCGCCTGCATGATCTCGCGCAGCCCCACCACCGCGGCGAAGTGGTACCCGTTGGCAATGCCCTTGGACCAGACGGACATGTGTGGCACGACCCCGAAGCGCTCCTGGGCGCCACCCAGAGCATACCGTAGACCCGTCTTCACCTCGTCCATGATGAACAGGGCGCCCTCCTCTCCACAAAGCTCCTTGACGCCCTGCA
>CBFDAZ010000723.1:0-2742 GCA_965602825.1 uncultured bacterium | reverse complement strand
CCGGCACCACGGTTGTTGTACACCTGGCAGTGCTCCACGATGACGTCCCGGTTGCGCTCCACGAGGTGGATGCCGATCCGGCAGCCGCGGACGAAGAGGCCCGACAGTACGGGCTTGAAGCACTCGCGCAGCTCGATGCCGTCGGCCTCCGGATGCTGGCCAACGATCACCAGTCCGGACACCCGTGGCGACCGTTCGGCAGTGTAGGTCAGGTCGCTGACGCTGGCCGGGCTGGCGGTGCCCTGGTGGCTGCCGATGAGCCGCAGCGCCGGGCCCGGGCCAGCCATCAGGAGCGTAGCAGTGCCGTCTGCCGAGATGCTACACGGGCCCCACTTGCCGAGATCGATCTCGAGAGGACGCGTGATCCGGAAGGTGCCCCGCGGGAGTCGCACACTGCCGTGTTCGTCGATGGCCTGTTGCAGCGCGGTCGTGCAGTCGGTCGTGCCGTCGCCAAGCTGCGCAAGGTCGAGCATATCGCCCATGGATGACCTCTCCTCGATCAAGGCGCGGGAGCCTACGCCGCCTCCTGTTGCCTGTCACGAGGGATGTTGAGTGCGCCGGGCCCCTTCCCTCCCTGGCGAGGGGATGTCCGCGGCAAACGGGAATGGGTCCCCCTGCAGGTCTCGCCTGTAGGTCACGGGTAAGACGCCGTACGAGAGGCTTGCAGTCGGGCGCCAGCGGCGGCTCAAGCCAGCCGAGGAGGACCGGGACTCACGATGAGTATCGAAGGACTGCCGACCATTGAGGACGCGGAGCGGTTCCACGGACACATGTGCCCAGGCCTCGCGCTTGGTTACCGGGTCGCCGTCGAGGCCCTCGCGGCACTCGGATGCCAACGGGCGGAGGACGAAGAACTCGTCGCGGTTGTCGAGAACGACTCGTGTGCGGTCGACGCGATCCAGGTCGTCTGTAGCTGCACCTTCGGCAAGGGCAACCTCGTTTTCCGGGACCATGGCAAGCACGTCTACACACTCTACGACCGCCGGCGAGACCGTGGCGTCCGCCTCTCGGTGGAGTGGCTCAATCACGAGGAAGACCCGGAGTTCGACCGGCTGCGGGAGGCAGTCTCCTCGGGTGAGGAAACGCGGGAGGAAGAGCAGGCCTTCTGGGGCAAGATGAGGGAACGCGCGGCGGCGGTCCTGGATGCCCCGGCGTCTACGTTCCTGACCGTCGAGGAGGCTACCGGACCCCCGCCGCCTCGGGCGCGCATTGAGCTATCGGAGCCCTGCGCCAAGTGCGGTGAGCCGACGATGGTATCGCGCCTTGTCGAGGTCGAGGGGAGACAACTGTGTCGGGCGTGCGCCTCGAGCAGCCCGGCCTGAAGCGCCTCAGAACTCGATCCCCTTCTGCGCTCTGACGCCCTCCGCGTAAGGGTGCTTGATCGCCAGCATCTCGGTGACGAGGTCCGCGGCCTTGACGATCCCAGTCGTAGCATCGCGGCCCGTCACCACAACGTGCATTTCCTGCGGCCGGCTCGCGAGCGCGTCGATCACTTCGGCTTCGTCTACCATTCCATACTTGATGAGGTAAGTCAGCTCGTCCAAGATGACCACGTCGTGACGTCCGGCGCCGAGTGTTTCTTCCGCAAACCGCCAGGCTTCTTGCGCGATCCTGGTGTCCTCTTCCAGGTTCTCTGAGTCCCAGGTGAAGCCCCGTCCGAGCACGTGTATCTCGAGGAGGTCGTCGAAGCGCTTTGCGGCCTCGACTTCGCCGGTCTTCCACTTGCCTTTGATGAACTGGATCACGCACACGCGCATGCCATGGCCCAGCGCGCGCAACGCCAGGCCCAGTGCGGCGGTCGTCTTGCCTTTCCCTTTGCCCGTGTGAACGATGAGCAGGCCTCTTGCACTCATGGGTTCTCCCTGCGGGGGCTGACTTCGTCAGCGTCCCAGACGAGGAGGGTAGTATCCTGGCTGGCCGATACGAGCCGCCCTTCATCGGGAGTCATCGCCAGCGACAGCACGGCGGCTTCGTGGCCGGTCAGCGTCGCTGCCTTCTCATTCGTCCCCAGATCCCAACAGGTGATGGTGCGGTCGCCGCTGCCGGCATAGGCGGTCTGGCCGTCCGCCGTGCAGGCGAGGGCATAGACGGCGCTGCCGTGACTCATCTCGGCCAGCAACTCCCCGGTTGAGAGGTCCCACTTCAGGATGCGGCCATCTCCAGCGCCCGAAAGGCCGATGAGATCGCTGCCGGCGAAGGCGACCGCCTGCACCCAGCCCCGGTGGCCTTCGCATGTCTGCAGCAGCTTCCCGGCCTGCAGGTCCCAGAGCCGGACCGTGGCATCCCGCCCGCCGCTCAACGCATGTCTGCCGTCGGGCGACACGGCAACGGAGAGCACGCCGCCACGGTGCCCCTCGAGGATGTGCACGGGCTTGTCCGTTTCTCGTCCCCAGACTCGGATGGAGCCGTCGCCCGCACTGCTCAGCAGATGATACCCCCGGGGCGCGTAGGCCACGGACCGCACGTAACCGCGATGGCCTTTGAGTTCGCGAACGAGGTCGCCGTCGGGCAAGGTGAACTCCCGCAGTACGCCGTCCTTACACCCGACGGCAATGCGCGCGCCATCAGGTGACACGGCAATCGCGTAGGCCCCGAGGCTGGCCCCCTCGATGGTCTTCAACCATTCGCCCGTGTTGATGTCCCAGAGCCGCAATGTCGTGTCGCTCGAGCCACTGACGACCGTGTTTTCCGAGGGCAGCGCCGCCACCGCGTTCACCGGACCGTTGTGGCGCTCCCACGTCG
>CBFDAZ010000722.1:0-2742 GCA_965602825.1 uncultured bacterium | reverse complement strand
CTCGCGCACCTCGCGGCCTATCGGGCGTTCGCCAGGAACGTACGCGACCAAGCTGGTCTGGCACTGGCCGAAGCCCCCGACAGCCGGGAATTCTGCGAGCAACTCAGAACGTTGGCCGGGCAGGTCCTGCGTAACAGGTACTACCTGGAGGAAGACTGGAGGGGGGAGGAGCCCCTGGGCGGGCCAGAGGTATCCTATGAGGAAATCACAGACCTCTAAGCATCTGCTCGTGCGCACTTGCGCTCTGACGCTTGTGGCGGTCGTTGCCGCCGCCTTGCCCGCTGCTGGCGATGTCTCGGTGATCGACACGTGGCGCGAGGCAGGCAGTGTGTCGCTCGAGAACGGCGAGTGGCGCCTGGCCTTCTCGAAGGACGATGCGGCAGCACGCGTCTATGACCTCGCGGGTGCCGAACCTGCCGAAGTCCTGTCGCTTGTGCCCTTCGGGGCGGATGGTACCCAAGCCACAGGGATTGTCGCCTGTGACCTACTTGACCGTTCTGAGCACGAGGTCCGGTGCAAGGCCCTCTTCTCGACTGGTGAGCGGCCGATCGGCGCGACCTTCGTCTTCGGCAGTAAGGGCGCTGTTTGCGTCCAGCCTGCTGAAGGCCTGCACGGCGTCGCGGTGGCCGCCGAGTACGCACACGCCGTGTTGCCGAGCAGGCATCTGGACGACAACATCTACGACGCGGCCGACTACCCCAACCTGACGCGTCTGCACGTCCCGTCAGAGAACATGCTCGTGGGATTGCTTCGCGGAGGCCGCCGGATCGCTGTCGTCGCCTGGCCGTCGGGGGGGCCGTCGGCACGCATCAGGCTTGCCGGCGCAGGCAACACTCGCCGGATCGAGGCGATCGAGGTGGTGCTCGGGGACAGGGAGCTGTTCGTGGGTGCCTTCTCGGCTCCGGGGATCTGGCACCGGATAGGGCTACTTCCCTCCTACGAGGAGCAGGATGTGGCGCTGGAGTGGGAGCCGCCGTTCAACGCTGCGTGGAAGATGCAGCTCGCGGAGCTGGGTGTGCCGACCGCCTTCCGTTGTGTGCACAGTCGGAAGAAGCCCTGGCGTCCGACGGTCGGCTTCTACACATACCCGTTCTTCCGGGAAGCCGGGAAGACCATCTTGCATCTACACAAGAAGCTCGCCTCCACAGGGGAGACCCTCATCTATGCCCTCGAAGGCCACGAGAAGACTCCGTATGCCTTCCTGACATCGAATCTCCCTGTCGGGGAGCAGCGCGAGATAACCGAGCTGTACCCGGTGGAGCACTACTACCGGCTCGATCCCGAGCCCGTTGAGGGCGGCCTGATCATGAACGCCCACTGCGCGGGCAGGGACCAGCTCAAGCACACGACACTCACCGTCGGGGCACAAGCCCGGGAGGTGCCCTTCCTCGACACCCACATATCTGACCGGGCTCACGAGTGCGAGTTCATCATTACCCACCATGTCCAGCGGTCACTCGACTGCATGGCCGCGCTCGACGAAGAGATCGGTGGCTGGATGGAGGACGAGGCCGGCAACGCCGGCACGCTTGAGTTCCTGCGCAGCTTGAGAGAGACCCTGACCGCCATGGAGGATGAGTATGTAGGAAGGCTTCGGGGCGAGAGTCCCGAGGACATCATCAGGCGTATTCACGACGTGGCGGCGAAGTTCAGATCGGTCATCCGGGAAGACGCCGGGCCCGAGGTCTGTCCGGAGATACTGTGGCATATCAACGAGCTCAACGCGATAATCAGCCTGGAGGAAGACCAGGGCCGGCGGTTCGGGACGTATGGCCGCAAGCTGTTCCAGCAGGCCGGCTACGAGTGTGTGAGCGAACCTCAGACAGCCCAGTACGCCAAGACGATCCGCAGCCGACTCCGGGAACACCTGAGGTATCGCCAGTATGAGAGCCCGAGGACCTCGGGCAGCCCGGGCAGCCTTCTGCCGAAGGAGTAGCGGACGTGTCCGGACACAGCGGGAACCGATCGCCATGACATCTCTACTGGTCGTCTGTCTGATGGCTCTGTCAGGTGGCGCCCCCGCAGTCGCCGGCCCGGGGGCCCCCGGCAAGACCGGCTTCGTCTACGATGAGGCTTATCTGGCGCATGGCACCGGCCCCGGCCATCCCGAGAGGCCCGAGAGACTGACGGCGATCGTCGCGCACCTGGAAGAGATCGGACTGATGGACCGACTCACTCGTCTCAGCCCTACGCCCGCCTCGACCGAATGGCTGGCGCAGATCCATGATCCGAGCTACATCACAGAGGTCGAGCGAGCCTGTCGGGAGGGCCGGGCATGGCTGCATTCCACCGACACACCGGTCTCCGCGCAGTCCTATCAGGCAGCCCTACTGGCGGCGGGAGGCGTGCTTGCGGCTGTTGACGCGGTCATCGAGGGGTCGGTCAGGAACGCCTTCTGCGCTATCCGGCCGCCGGGTCACCATGCCCTCAGAGACAGGGCGATGGGCTTCTGCCTGTTCAACAATGTCGCCATCGCCGCCCGCTACGTTCAGAAGAAGCACGGGCTCGACAAAGTGCTAATCGTGGACTGGGACGTCCATCACGGCAACGGAACGCAGGCCGCCTTCTACGAGGATCCAAGTGTCCTGTACTTCTCGGTCCACCAGTACCCCTACTACCCCGGGACCGGCGCGGAGACCGAAACCGGCGCGGGACCCGGGGAGGGCTACACGCTCAACGCCCCCTTGACGGCGGGCAGCGGAGATCGTCAGTACACCGACGTCTTCCAGCAGGTCCTCAAAC
>CBFDAZ010000721.1:0-2743 GCA_965602825.1 uncultured bacterium | reverse complement strand
CGCTGTCAGAACGGCGTGTACCTGGGCGCCAACGATCGCGTGGCGGGGCACTACACGCTGAGCGTCCCCCCTGATCTCTCACCGGAGTCGGCGGGGCAAGGCCCCATTCCCTTCGACCGCGGGGATCTCACGGATCGCCTTGAAGCCGATAGGGGGCCCTTCGGCAGTCGGCGCATTGCCCAGACGCCCTACCGAGAAGCCGACTGGGCCAACCGGTGGAGTGCTCAGGCGCTTGCTGGGGGCTTGGACATTGAGTTCTCGCTGCCCGAGCCGCGGGACCTGGCCCGGCTGCGCTTCTGGTTCTCGGGCGCCATGCCGGCCCTTGAGGTCCAGGGCCGGGATGAAGCCGAGTGGACGTCACTCGCACGAATGGCCGCGCAAAGCGTGGGAGACGACGTGGAGGAGGTGACCGTCTCGCTCAACGGCACCTACTCACGCCTGCGGCTCCGGCTTGCCGCCGGAACAGGGAGCTTCGCCATCGCCGACGTCGAGGTCTGGGCGCGCAAGCGGGGCTAGCGACCCGAGCCGCCGAGCCCCGACGGTAGGCGCACTTGGGTCAGCGGGTCCCCACCGGCACAATCTCCAGGTCATCCAGATAGGCTTCGACTTCAGCCCCGTTGTAGCTGTGAATCCAGATCTCGATCGATGCGGTGTCGGGGGGCGTCTCGAAGCCGAAGGCAAACGGCTCCCACTCCTTCGAGTCTCCGCCCAGGGAGCCCACACTTGGCTCGTTCCCCCTCTCGTCCCTGGCGCTGACCACTTGCCCGTCTGCGTCGAAGGCCCTGACGTACATCCCTACGCCATCACCCGAAACCGGGAACACCTTCCCGCGCAACTCAAAGGCGCCCGCGCCGGCCGCCGGCATCCTGGTGGACCGGATGTTCGAGCCGGCGTTCGTGTCCTGGTCCAAGATCCTCAGCGACAGCTTCCCGCTGGACGCCTGCTCGTCTGAGATCGAGCCCATCCGGTCGCCCGACAGGTCCCAGCACCAGCTTCCCCGCTCGAAGTCGCCGTTGCGGACAAGCTGCCCTTCCCGGGCGGCGATGTCTTCCGGCGCGATCGTCACGGTGACGGAGGCTTGCGTCACCGGCTCGGCCAGGCTGATGCCGATGCGGGTCGGAATGCCGCGAGTGTCCTCGTGGATTTCCTCCGCCTGGACTGCGAACTCGGACCCCTCGACCTCGATCGTCACACGCACCGCCTCGTCGAAGTCATAGACCGCAATCTCATTCGGACCAAGCTGCTGCCAACCGCCGAGGGTGATCAGAGCGGTCTCGAACTCCCGGGGCTCGGCGAAGGTGACGCGGTCGGTGACCGTCAGTGACCCGGAGCCATCGCGGGAGTACACGAAGGTACGCGTCAGGGACTGCAGCTCAGGCACATCGTAGGCGGCGGCGATGTCGAATTCCAGCGTGTCAGACTCGTCGGTGAACTCGCTTCGGAGGACCTCGGCGCGGGCATCCCCGCCGGTCCGCTGCAGCTCCCCGGCAACCACGGGTACCGGGTGGCCGAACGAGTTCAGGACCTTGCTCTCATACCGCTTCGAGCTGAAGGTGCGGGCGGTGTACGTCTCGGCTCCCGGATCAACCAGCGCGGGGCGCTTGCCCACGACGACCACGTATGAGCCGACATCGTTGTGATTGTGGTGCTCGGCGTTGTGGCCGCCTTTGAGCGCCACACCCATACGGCAGGAGCTGCCCTCCGGGGGACGCCCGATGAGAATGCCGGCCTGATCGAACCAGCTCCGCAGGCCGGGCCCAGCCGCTTGCGTCTCGGCCGGCGGGCTTTCTGAGGCTGAGTTGGCGAACGAGTAGATCATGGCTTCGTAGAGAGTGCCGTTCAGCGTGAGGTCAGCATCGTCGTATTGGCTCAAGCCGAGCCCATAGCGGCGACTGACGAACCACATGATGGCCGTTGACGGACGCGCCGTGACGCTGCAGTCGGCAAAGGCGGGGTAGACGCCGTTGATGATCTCGACCTGGGCGCCGAAGGTCGCCGGCGCGCGCACCTCCTCGCGGGCCATCAGGTCGGCGCCGCCGCTAGTGGCCTGGCAGATCGTCTCCGCCAAGACCACGTAGTGGCCGAAGCCGTAGTTCCAGTAGCCAAGGCCCTCGGAGCAGTAGCCGTCTGACGTGAACCCCCGGAGGAAGTTCTTCGAGTACTCCTCCGCCGCGACCACGAAGAAGGCCCGCTCCTCCTGCGGCTCGAGCAGCGTCAGCCCCGCACCGGTGACGCCGGCCAGGCAGACGGCGTTCCAGTTGTTGGTCGTCTTCATCCACCAGTTGACCTTACGCTCGCCGTTGGCCATGGCCGTATACGGATCGAGCACACGGCGCCGGACATTCTCGCGGATCAGGTCCCGGGCTGCGGGGCTGAGCTTGTCGCCCAGGAGGTAGTCCGCGATCGCGAGGTTCCAGCCGAGGGACGCCGAGGCCAGATCGATGTCGATCGTCTCGCCCTTGAAGTTGGCGAGGCTCCGGTCGTGTGCCGGCATCACCCAGGTGCGCTCGGCGCAGAGCGCCGCGGTGATCGCCTCGAAGGCGGCAATGAAACGCCCCTTGTTCTCCAGGCACTCGGCGAGGACCAGCGGCGTGATGCGTCCACGCCGCTGTCCGGAGACCCTCTGCCACCTCGTGCGGTTGCCGGTCTGCGAGAAGTCGAGATACAAGTCGTCGGGCTGTTCGGGGATCGGCTCGTCGATGAGCTTCTCAGCCCTACCGATGATCCCGGCCGCGGCTCCGTG
>CBFDAZ010000720.1:0-2768 GCA_965602825.1 uncultured bacterium | reverse complement strand
GGGCTAGTGCGCCGTCACTCGTGATCGCTATGGTATCGCCGCATCACCCCGCCGTACCCTTTGCGTTCTCCCCTCTCCCGCTGTGGCGGGGTGGTGGACGCTGGGAGAGGGGCTTGGGGGTGAGGGCGCCGTCACCGCCGTGGCCCCCGTACAAGACATCACGGGAGACAGTGCGCTAGTCGTCATCTCCCGATGGTCTGTCGTCGATGGCCGCGCGGTCGGCGGGCGTGATCTCTCTGGCAGCCAGCTCTTCGAGGTGCCGCTGATAGCGCGCCTTGACGTTGTTGGCTGCGGCGCTCTCGGCACCGGCGATGCGTAGGGGATCGGGGCGCGGGCCGAGTTGCTCCTCGAGCCAGGCGTGATATGTCACCTCGAGCTCTGCGAGAACCTCCGGGTGATCACCGGCGACGTTGTGGCCCTCCGCGGAATCGGCCGCCCGGTCGAACAACTCCGTCGCGGGGCGGGGCTCGAGGATGCCCTCGGCGACCGTCTTCATCAGCGTCCATTCCTTCGTTCGCATGGCCCTCTGAGCCGACCAAAGGCCCTGGTTCGTGAAGACGGCGTCGTGATGCTCCTGTTCCTTCCCTTCCAGGAGCGGCCACAGGCTGCGCCCCTCCAACTCTTCGGGCACCGGCACACCGAAAGCTCCGAGGATCGTTGGCGCCAGGTCGATGTGCTGCACCAGGGCGTCGATCTCCCGCGGCTGGATGCGTTCGGGGTACCGGATGATCAGCGGCACGTGGCTGACCTGTTCGTAGGCGTCCATGTGGTCGGCCAGCACCTGATGCTCACCGAACGCCTCGCCGTGGTCGGAGGTGAAGATGATCATCGTGTCATCCATGATCTTCATTGCCTCGAGGGTGTCGAGTACCTCGGCGAAGTGCTCGTCGGCGTAGAAGATCTCGGCGTCATACTGGGCGATGGGGTAGTTAATGTCAGTCAGGCCCTCGCGGAGTTCCGGCACCGCGCCACCGGACAGGAAGAAGTGGATGAGCTCGGCCTCGCGGACGTGGTCGAGGCTGTGGTTGGCCGGATCGTACGGGTCATCGCCCTCATAGAAGCGATCGACGTACTTGGCGCTCTCCTCCTGGTAAGGCGTATGGGGGTCCCAGTAGTGCAGGAACAGGAAGAAGTCCTGCTCCCCGTAGGCCTTGAGCCATGGGATGGCGATCTCATTGACTTGATACGCGCGGACGTGCTGGAGCCACGTCTTGATGTCGGGCTGCATGGTGTGGGTGAAGCCCTGGGCGAACCATCGACGGAAGCGATAGAGCGTCGAGATGCCGGCCGTCAGGACCCCGTTCTCGGCGAGCACCTCCGGGAAGGTGCGGGAGTTCATTGTCGCCTCGGGCTGGCCGTGGGTCACGACACCGGTCGTGGTGCCGCGCTTGCCGGTCAGTGTCGAGGTGTAGCAGGGCTGGGTTGGCACGTCGGTCGGGTACGCGTGGCGGAACAGGGCGCCCTCGGCCGCCAGACGGTCAACGTGCGGCGTCGTCTGCTTCGGGTAGCCGTAGCAGCTCGCGTGGTCGTGGCGCATGGTGTCGAAGAAGACAAGTATCGCTCGCATGAAGACCCTCCCGGAAGTGCCGGTTTGGGGCACGGGCTGACCCAAGCAACGCGGTTCGGTGCCGGATCAACGCCTCCCTGCATTGGCGACCGGGTGTTCGGTCGGTTGGCGAGCGCAGGAGGGACGCGTCCGCTCCTGCTCTGTTCCCTGTTCGGCAGGGCTCGGGCGAAAGGCGCGGGAACTGGTACATGCGGAGCAGCGGCGTCCGGAGACGGTGAAGGTGGCCACGGATCGGCTGTCCGGCCGTACGGCGGTGCTGAGGGGTACGAGCGGCTTCAGCCGCGATGCCGTTCGTCGTCCGTGGCCACGATGGCGGGCCTGGAGGCCCGCCGGGACGGGAGAAATCTGGAATCTTCGAGGCAGCCACTCATGCCGCGTGCCGGCACCCTGAAACGATGAAGATAGGCGTTGTGCCGGCGGGCTTTCCAGCCCGCCACACCGACGGGTCGGAAGACCCGTCGGCACGGACGACCCCCAAATCTTCGAGGCAGGAGGCAATACGATGGGACGCTTCGTGCTGCTGCTGGGGCTATTGCTCGCGTCGGGCAGCATCTCATTCGGCGCCGTGAGTTCGACCATCGATCTCGCCGGCACCTGGCACTCGATCGGATTGGACGAACCCGCCTTTCCGCCACCGGATGCGGAAGGGTGGGTCGAGGTCGAGCTGCCCAGGCCCGTGAACGCGGCCCCCTGGGTCTGTCAGCGGCGGACCTTCGAGATACCAGGAGAGCTGGCCGGTCAGCGGCTCTACGTGCGCTTCTTGGGTGTGAAGTACACGGCGCAGGTCCGCTGCAACGGAGTCGAGGTAGGCCGCAACGTCGGCGGCTACCGGCCCTTCGAGTGCGACATCACGGACGCGGCGAAGATCGGCGAACCGAACGTTGTCGAGGTGCTGAGCGGAAGCTGGCGGCAACTCACTACCGACCCGGACGCACCCGGCTTGCTCGGCCGGGATGCCATTGAGGAGGCGGGCGACGGAGTGCTGTACCCCGTCGGATCTCACATCACGAGCATGGGCATCTGGGACCGCGTCACGCTGGAGGCTCGTCCGGAGGTGCATGTCGAGGAGGTGTACGTAACTACCTCGGTCCGCCGGAAGCGGATCACGGTCGAGACGACGATCCGCAACACACGCGGTCAACCGGCTGAGGTGAGCATCAGTCAGCGCGTTCTGCGGGATCGCGAGCCGATCCACGACGTC
>CBFDAZ010000719.1:0-2784 GCA_965602825.1 uncultured bacterium | reverse complement strand
GATCCGTAGGAGTGATGCCCAAGGTGTCAGTTTCTGACCCCGGCCTCATTAGTGAGGCACAACGACAAGCGTTGGTCACTGCGTCATCCCGCATGCACACGCGGCAGCGGGCACTGCTGCGCGCCGCGCTCGAGGAAGGCCTTACCGACAGAGCCGAGGAGATCCGGCGGCAGGCGCTGGAACGGGCCGATGAGCTATGGGAGACCGCCACAGCCGCGCTGGCCGCTGCCGGCGCGCAAGTCCACCGAGCGGCAGATGCCCAGCAGGCCCGCGAGCTGCTCCTGGAGCTAACCTCGCCGACCGACGTGATCGCCAAGTCGAAGTCCAACCTACTCGCTGAGCTGGGCGTCCGCGGCTGCAACCGGGAGTTCGTGGAGACTGACATTGGCGACTGGGTCGCCTCCGAGTTGGCAATCGATCGTTCGCACCCTGTGCTGCCGGCCCTCGGTGTGTCTGTTGCTGATATTGCCGACCTCCTTCGCGAGAGGTACGGGACTGACGTCGAACCCATACCCCAACACCTGGTAGCCGCAATCGCGGGTCTGATACGCAGAGCGATCCTGGACGCTGACGTTGGCCTGACGGGTGCCAACTTCGTGACGAGCCATGGCGAGTTAATCCTGCTTGAGAACGAGGGCAACATCGCCCTGGTAACGTCGGTCCCGAAGCGCCACATCGCGTTCGTCGGGCTCGACAAGATCGTCGTCGATGCCGCGGACGCGTTGGCGCTGGCGCGGTGCCTGGCGATCTACGCCACGGGCCAGGCGGCCCCCGGCCGATTGCACGTGCTAACCGGCCCGAGCCACACGGCGGACGTGGCCGATGAGATAGTGGTGGGCGCGAACGGTCCTCTCGACCTGCACGTGGTGGTCGTTGACAACGGCCGCTCCGCCATGCTGCGCGACCGGAGGCTCCGACAGGCGCTGCACTGCATCGGTTGCGGTTACTGCCTGCTCAACTGCCCGATCTACCGCGAGGTCGGGCCCGAGTTCGGCGGCACCTACCTGGGAGGCATTGGGCTCGTCAAGTCGCACTTCCTGGGCGTGTCGACGCCCGCCCGGATGCTGGAGGCCTGCCTGGGATGCGAGCTCTGTGAGGAGCAGTGCCCGGTCGGCACCAAGATCTACGACAACGTCAAGGCCGTTCGTGGCGAGAACCCCACGGCCGTCGCTCGGGCAGTCCGCGACCAAGTGATGGCTGGCAGCAACGCGGTTGAGGGATTTGGACTGTGGGACTAACGGCGACGATGCTCCTGCATCCGGGTTGCGTGGTGCGGTCCGAGACCCCGCACCTCCTGGAGTGCTCGCGGCGAGTCCTGCAGGGAGCCGGGGTCCGGGTCGTGGAGTCCGAAGACGTTGTTTGCTGCGGCGCGCCTCTGCGCCACGCCGGGCTCAAGGAGGACTTCGTACGGGTCGCAATGCGGAACGTGTCTGTCATCCACAAGACCGGCGCTGCGGGCATCGTGACCATCTGCCCCGTCTGCAACCGGCTCTTCCAGAAGCACTACAAGCGCGACGCGGGACTCCGGCCAGAGATCGCGGTCTACCACATCTCTCAGATACTGGCGCGGGGAGGTGACGCCTCGAGCCCTCGGGGCGCGGAGCGCGTGTGCTACCACGACTCGTGCTGGCTGGGGCGGAGATCCGGCCTCTACGATGCGCCCCGTTCCGCGCTTGCCGCCCTCGGATACGAGGTCGTCGAGCCTGCGTCGACGAGGGAAGCGGCGATGTGCTGCGGCGGTGGGGGACTGCTGCGCTACCATGACCGAGAGCTTGCCGACACCATCGGTCAACGCCGCATGGACGAGATCAGGGCCACGGGCGCGAGCATCTGCGCGGTGAGCTGCCCGCACTGCCTGCTGAACCTGCGCGGCAAAGGCATGGAGGTCCGTCACCTCGTGGAGTTGCCCCAGTGCGGTGAAGCGGCAGACGAGATGGCATCCGCTTGACGACGCACGGCCGAACGCCATAGCCACGGACATCGACAACCGCGCCGAAGTGCCGCGCGGGAACGGAGCTGACTGGACGTCGTGATCGAGTTCCTGGCACTCCCCTTCGCAGCGCTCGCCTTCACGCTGTCGGCCTCGGCCGGAATGGGCGGCTCGTTGATTCTGGTGCCGGCGTTGAGCGTGCTCCTCGGCCCCAAGGAGGGCGTCGCGCTTGCGGCCTTGCTGCTCGCGGCCAACAACGTGGCCAAGGTGATCGCATACCGGCGGGTGATCCCGCTGCGCCCGGTCGCCGTGGTGCTGGTACTCACTGTGCTGGGCGCGGCTCTCGGCGCACGCCTCCTGGTGGCGGCGCCGGCGCAGTGGGTATCTGTGGGGATCATCGTTAGCATTGCACTCACATTCATCTTGGAACGCGGCAAGGCCGCAACGGTCCGGAAGGGTCTGGGACCGGCCCTCGCCTTCGGCGCGGGAGCGACGTCGGGGTTCTCAGGCACGTCGGGTCCGCTCAAGGGGGCGGCCCTGCGATCCCTCGCCCTCGACCGCCAGCATCTGGTGGGGGCTGCATCGGTGGTCTCTCTGGCGGGGGACGCCATGAAAGTCGCGGTGTTCTCCCACGCGTCTCTGCTGGACGAGCGCTCGATCCCCCTCTTGCTGGCGGCGTTGCCTTTGACCGTCGTCGCCACTCTTGCTGGGCGCCGCTTGAACAGGGCTGTCGGCGAGCGCGGCTACGCCGTGTTGTTCTGGTGTGTGATGGCAGGGTACTCGGTTCGCCTTCTGCTCGCCTAGCCCGCATCATTCACGATGCAGTGTGGTCCGAGCCCCCAACAGCAGCGGGG
>CBFDAZ010000718.1:0-2792 GCA_965602825.1 uncultured bacterium | reverse complement strand
TCGAGTGGCCGGAGCAGCTCGTACGCGACCGTGCCGGACCGGATCATCATCCTGATATCCAGATCGATCCCCGTAATCACCAGAAGGATCATCGCTTGGCCCAGCCAGATGTAGGTGACTACCTCGGGATAGGACATCGGCTGGGGAGCCGTCGTGGAACGGTAGAAGCCCTCGAGGATCATCATCCTGATCAGGCCCCAGAAGACCTGTGTGGCGATCCCGGCCAGCGCGGCGGTCCGGTACTGCAGCAACGTTCGGAAGTAGGCGCTGAAGATCGCCAGATAGGCCTTCATCCGCCCAGGCCTCCGTCGGTGTAGAGGCGAGCGATGATCTCCTCGATGGGCGGGTTCTCAACGTACAGGTCGCGGATAGCGTGTTGTGACGTGATCCGGGCGATGAGTTGGGCGGCGGGCGTGCGCTCGGGGTCGAAGCGCAGCCAGACGCGCCCTCCCTCTCGGCGGATGACCTCGGCGTCCCGGTCGGACACCGGCTCCTCCGCATTCTCCAGGTCCACGATCAGGTGGCGCTCATTCGTGACACGTGCTCGGAGGCCGCTCAAGGTGCCGTCGAGGAAGATCCGGCCCTTGTCGATGACGATGACCCGGTTGCAGAGGGCCTCGATGTCGTCCATGTCGTGGGTCGTGAGCAGAACGGTCGTCCCGCGGTTGCGGTTGAGTTCACGAACGAAGTCGCGCACGGCGAGCTTGCTGGGGGCGTCCAGGCCGATGGTTGGCTCATCCAGGTAGAGTATCTGCGGGCTGTGCAGCAGGGCGGCGGCCAGGTCGCAACGCATCCGTTGGCCGAGGCTTAGCTGCCGCACGGGTACGTCGAGCAGAGGCGCCAGGTCGAGCAGGGAGACGAGTTCCCTGAGATTGGCCCGGTACTGCTGCTCCTCCACGCGGTAGATGTCCCGCAGCAGCTCGAACGACTCCACTACCGGCAGGTCCCACCAGAGCTGTGTCCGCTGGCCGAACACCACGCCGATCTGTCGGACGTTTGCCACCCGCGCCTGCCAGGGCACGCGTCCCAGCACCTCACACCGGCCGGAGTCGGGCACCAGGATGCCCGCCAGGCATTTCACCGTGGTCGACTTCCCGGCGCCGTTGGGGCCGATGTAGCCGACCAGCTCGCCCGGCTCGATGGACAGGCTGATGCCGTCGAGGGCACGTACCGTCCGGTAGCGGCGGCGTACGACACCCTTGAACGCCCCCCAGAGCCCCGGTTCGCGCTCGGCGATGCGGAAGGTCTTGACGAGGTGTTCGACGAGGATCTGGGGCATGCACGGACTCCCGGGTCGAGCATCTGCAGGCGTTGGGCGCTGCCGGAGCGGGCTCGATAGGCCAAACTCGGGCGAGCCCCGGGAATCAGATACGGTCCGCCAGTGGCAAAGGTTCGTGCGAGGGAACCAGGCGCGCCACCAGTCTGCAGACCCAGAAGAGCAAGGACGGAATCCTATGGTTGGGCGACGGGGCCCAGAAGCTCTTTGTCCAAGCCGTCGATGATGGCCTGCCAGCGCCTCTGTCCGTCCTCCCGGAGCTGCCTCAGTTCGGCGTCTCGCCGACCGGACCCACCCAGCCGACGCACCTGTGCGTGGCGGTCAAGCGCCTGCCGGTGACAGGGAAGTACGTCCCGGCGATACGCGGCCTCGATCGCCTCCTGGCGATCTCTGGCGATCGAGGGGATCAGCAGCGCCCGGATCTCGTCGAAGCTGATGTTCGGGACACCGACGCCGTTGGCAACCCGGGACACCTGAGCCCGCCCGAGACGCGACTTGAGGAAGGCCGCGACGTAGAAGGGGTTCAGATCCCGTAGCCGGATGAGGTCCACGAACGAGCCCACGCAGGCCGGGCCCGTGCCCAGGAAGACTGCCACTTTGTGTCGGCGCAGCGAGCCCTCACCGGATCGGGGCAGGACGATGTCTCTGGGCTGCAGCATCGCCCGCGAGGAGACCCAGGGGCTGTCCAGGGGCACCCGGGGGGCATCGGTCAGGTCCACGCCACAGAAGCGCACCTGGCCCTGGTTGACGATCGCCGCCCCCTCCGGCTCTCGGGGCGGCTTCCGGCCCGTAACGATAGGGCCATAGGTCAGCTCCGAGATGAAGCCGCCCAACGGCACGAGCGGGACCGTGCAGGCCGCGAGCACGGCGTCGCATTCCGGGTGCCAGTAGCTTGGGTCGAGACGACGGGCCAGGTTCGGGTTCGATTGGGGCTGCCACGTAGCGAAGGCAAAAGGCGTCCGGCCATGGCCCCGCGCTTTCGGCCAGTTCTCGACCTCCCCGAGCAGTATCCGGTGGCCGGGCTTCGGGGGGATGTTAGTCAGGACCAGGAGGACCGCTTTGGCGGTTGCGCCGGTCCGACGGAATGTGCCCCGGGGGAGGCCGACGACTGCATCGATCTGCAGAGCGGCGAGCATCCGTTCCCGAACGCGTCGGTAACGCGCGTTGGCGGCAATGCCCTCGGGAATCAGGATCGCCACGTGGCCGCCCGCTCGGGCCAGTCGCACGCACAGCTCGAGAAACAGGACCTCCGCCGGGTAGGTTCTGACCCTCTCGAATGGGACACGCGGAGCGGTCTTCCCTCGATTCTCGCGGCAGGAGCCGGGCACAGCCCACAGTTGGTAGGCGGAGGCGATATGCCGGGCCTCCCCATCGGACAGACCGCGCAGGCCTGCGGCCCCGGTCCCGTAGGGCGGATTGGCAACCACCAGGTCGAAGCCGGGCCCCGCAGCCGGCCACTGCAGTCCAAGGAGGGCGTCCGCAGCCGCCACTTGCAGTCCCTTGGGCGCCAGGGCCC
>CBFDAZ010000717.1:0-2793 GCA_965602825.1 uncultured bacterium | reverse complement strand
CGTAGCGGCCCCGAAGGCGCCGGCACAACGGCCATCTTCATCGTTTCCGGGTGCCACAGCGCGGCATGCATGGCTGCCTGGAAGATGGCGGAGTCGGCGCTCTCCCCCCTACCCGTCCTCCGGCTCCCCGTACTGCATCCCCATGCGCTCATAGCGACGGAGATCGCGGTCGAGCTGCCGTTGCATGCGCTCCTCGACGGCCCGCAGCGCGTCGGCCGGCGTGCGCTCGCCGAGCCAGACCTGGTCGAAGGCCGTGCCGAGCTCGGCCGAGTACTGCTGCCACAGCGGCAACTGCGGTTCGGTGAACGCGTTCGGGCTCTTCGCCAGCTCAATGAAGACCTTGATGCACGGGTTCGGGTGCGCCTCCAGGAACGAAGGGCTCACCTCCATCAGAGGCGTGAATATCCGGTGACCGTTGGCGAGCAACTCCGACCCGCGCCGGCTGCTCACGAAGGCGATGAACTCGAACGCCTCGTCCGGGTGCCGCGCGCCCTGCGGAATCATGAGCACATCACACTCGACCGGCGCCGACCCCTCCAGGTCCGGTCTGTCCGCGGGATATGGGAAGGGCCCCGCCCCCCACTCCAGATGCGGGGCGTAGTTGGCGATGAAGTTGTGCATCCACACGCCCTGCAGCTCCATGGCCACGATCTCCGATAGGAACGGGTTCTGCGGCGACGAGAAGCTCCCGAACCCGCTGGCGAACACCTGAAGCTGCTTCACGCCCAGACGATCCGCGTACCCCCGCACCCACTCGAAGGCGCGAACGTTCTCGGGCGCGGTCGCGGTGATTCGGTTCTTCCCGTTCCACAGCCGCCCGCCGAAGAACCCTCCCCAGGCCCAAGGCCACCAGCCCGGCTCCGCCGGCATGAACCCGATCTGGGTAATCGTGCCATCCGCATCCCGCCGCGTGAGGCGGTCCGAGTACTCGTCCAGCTCCTCGATCGTCCGGGGAGGCCGCTCGGGGTCCAGCCCCGCCTCGCGGAACAGCCGCTTATTCCAGTGCAGCGCCAGCGAGGTGACCGTGCTCGGGAGGCCCCAAAGGTGCCCGCGATAGTGGCACAGGTCCCAGTACCGGGGCATGTACCGGTCGGGCGTGATGCCCGCTGCCGTCGCGTAGTCGTCCAGCGGGAGAAGCGCGTTCTTGTCCGCGTAGGGGACCACTTCGCTGCACATCAACCCGGCGACATCGGGCGGGATGCCGCCGGCCGTCGCCATCAGTACCTTGCGCTGTACCTGGCTCGTCGTGAAGACCCGGACCTCGGCTCGATCCTGGGTGGCATTGAAGGCCTCAACCACCTCCTGGATCGAGTCCGCCTCGAATCCCGTCCACTTCTCCCAGTACTTGACGACAACGCGCTCGGCGGCCTGTCGGCGGCGGCATCCGCTGACCGCCGGCAATGCCAGGCTGCCGGCCCCGAGGAGGCCCGCATCTCTCAGGAACGCCCGCCGCGTCCTCCGCCGGGGCATGTGGCCTCCGCCTTCGAGATCCGCGCCGCCAGACGTGGCTCTGCGCGGTTCAGCGGCCCGCCTTACGGGTAGACGGCCGTGCCGTCGGGCGTGCGCGTCTGCGTCCAGTCCAGGACGCCGTCCGGGCACGGGAACCGGGCAGCGAGGTCCTCGTCGAGGTCGATCCCCAGGCCCGGCCCATCGTTGGGGAAGACGCGCCCGTCCCGCACCTCGGGGCAGCCCGGGAACATCTCTCGCTCGATCTCCGAGAGCCCCGCCCACTCCTGAACGCCGAAGTTGGGGCTGCTCACATCCAGATGCACGTTGGCAGCATGCCCGACCGGTGACACATCGCCCGGACCGTGCCAGGCTGTACGGATGCCGTGGGCCTCGCAGACGATCGCCAGCTTCCGGGCCGGGGTCAGCCCTCCGATCGCGCTGACGTGGCAGCGTATGAAGTCAATCAGCCGGCCCGCAACCAGAGGCTTCCACTCGTTGGGGCTGACGAACAGCTCTCCCATGGCCAGCGGCGTCGTGCACTGCCGGCGGACCATGGCGAACCACTCGATCTGCTCCGGCGGCAGCAAGTCCTCGAGGAAGAAGAGACGGTAGGGCTCAAGCTGCTTCGCCAGCCTGACCGCCTCAATGGGCACGAGACGCTCGTGCACATCATGTAGCAGCTCAACACCAAACCCGACCGTGCCGCGAAGGTGCTCGAACAGCTCCGGCACGCTGCGCGCGTACGCGTCCGGGTCGTAGTAGGCGCCGGACAGCGCGCCGGACGCCGCCTCCGGCCTGGCCACACCGCCGTAGCCGCCCAACTGAACGCGGACGTACTGGTAGCCCTCCTCAACGTAGCGTCGGACGTTCTCCTCGACTTCCTCCACCGTCCTGCCGTCGGCGTGACGGTACACCGCGGCCCCCTCGCGGCACTTGCCGCCCAGGAGCTGGTACACCGGCATCCCGGCGAGCTTGCCTTTGATATCCCACAGGGCCATGTCCACGCCGGAGAGAGCATTGTTCATCACCGGCCCGCTCCGCCAGTAGGCGTTGACGTGCACGGTCTGCCAGATGTCCTCGATCCTCTGCGGGTCACGCCCAACCAATAGGGGCTTCAGGAACTGCTCCACCACCGACCGGACGGCGTGGTGGCGCTGGGTGAAGGTCGCGCAGCCGAGTCCGTACAGGTCCGGCTCCGAGGTCTCCACCTTCACCACGATCAGCCGCTTCTGCAGGCTGCCCTCGCCAGGCGAGGTCACGATGGCCCGGACGTCACGAATGGTGGGTGGTGACATGATCCGCTCCTTGGGCAGAAGCTAACAGCGGACGCCGGAAGCAGCGCGA
>CBFDAZ010000716.1:0-2798 GCA_965602825.1 uncultured bacterium | reverse complement strand
TCGCGGGCCTGATAAGCGCATCTTGCCGGAATCAGTAGCGCAAGGCTCATAACCTCGCGCATCTCGGCCCCGATCCCTCTGGCGCTGCTCCCCGACGGCAACGCGGCCAACGCCTCTCGCCCGCTCCTGGCCAGCCAAGTCAACCGCGCGAAGGAGGTTCCTCCGGCCCCCAGAACGAACATGGCGGCCGAGCACCCGCCGCTGCTCCACGCTTCTGAGGGCAGAGCAGATAATGCCGTGAGGGAGGGTCTCTCATGTCTGAAGTCACGGGTTTTGGCATCATCGGTTGCGGTCTCGTGTCGGACTTCCACGCCAGAGCCATCGCTGACCTCGACGAAGCTCGCATCGTCGCTGCGACCGACCTGAATGCCGAGCGTGCAGCCGAGTTCGCAGAGAAGACGGGTGCGGAGGCTATCGGTAGCTCCGAGGAGCTCTGTGCGCGGCCCGACATCGACGTCGTGACGGTTCTCACGCCTAACGCGCACCATGCCGAGCACGTCATCCGCGCGGCCGAGCACGGGAAGCACGTGATCGTCGAGAAGCCTCCGGAGATGACTCTCGAGGCGACGGATCGGATGATCGCGGCTTGCCGCAAGGCTGACGTGCGGCTGGCGGTGTGTCTGCAGGTGCGCTTCCGCGAGGCGATCCGGGCGATGAAGGCGGCGGTCGAGGCGGGGCGGTTCGGCCGCCTGCTCGCGGCCGAGGCATACATGAAGTGGCATCGGCCGACCGAGTATTACCTCTCGGACCCCTGGCGCAGCCAGCGGGACGAGGGTGCAGGCGTGACGATCCAGCATGCCTTCCACTACCTGGACCTCATTCTGCATCTCGCCGGGCCTCCTTCGCGCCTTCAGGCCTGGATGACCAATCTCGTGCATCCGGAGGTCGAGTTGGAGGATACCTGCACCGCGCTGCTCGACTTCGAGAGTGGCGCCCAGGGCCTGGTCCGCGCCTCCACCGCGATGTACCCGGGCACGGACATCCGCATCGAGCTGAACGGCGAGAACGGCACGGCGATCGTGGCGGGTGAGCGAATGGTCGAGTGGGCCTTCCGCGACGAGCGGCCCGAGGATGAGACCATCGGGCAGATCGGCTCCGCAGAGGCTCAGACGGGCGCCGCCGGAGCCGCGGCCTTCGGCTACGAAGAGCACCGGATGCTGATCCAGGACATGATCGAGGCGGTCAGAGAGGGCCGCGAGCCCTACGTCACCGCCGCGAATGCACGGATCACATTGGCCACAGCGCTGGCCATGTATGAATCCGCGGATTCCGGCGAATCGGTGTCAGTCCCTTCCTGAGCGCCTAGGCCAGTTTCTCCCACTTCGACAGATCGACCGCATGCTCGATGGGCTTGCCCGCGAAGCAGTCCCCCAAGGCCTGCACGGTCTGCTCGCCGATCATGAAGTACCCGTAGTAGCCGGCTCCGGCCGTGTGCGGGCTGATGATGACGTTCGGCAGGTACTGCAGCGGACTGTCCGGCGCAGGTGGCTCGGGGTCCGTGACGTCGAGCGCCGCGAAGATGCGTCCCGTCTGCAGCTCCTCGATCAGCGCCTCTTCGTCAATGACCGACCCCCTCGACGTATTCACAATCGCCGCGCCGTCGCGCAGGCAACGAAGCTGTTCCCGCCCAACCATCTTGTCCGTCTCAGGGATCTTCGGGGCGTGTAGGGTGACGTGGTCGGCACGCTCGAAGAGCTCGTCAAGCTCCACCCTCTCGACGCCCAGCTCTTCGGCAGCCTCAGCGGACAGGTAGGGATCGTAGCACAGGAAGTGGATATCCCAGCCCTGCAAGAGGCGGATGACCTCGCGCCCCACCGCACTGGCCGAGATGATCCCCAGCGTGCAGCCCCGTAGGAACTGCCCGTTGTTCGGGAGATCGGGCGAGCGCCACTTGCCGGTTGCGTGGTAGTGGGCGTTGTGCTCGACCCAACGGCGACCGGCCATGATGAGCATCCCCACCGTCGCCTCGGCCACGTTGAGGGCAATGGCCACGTTGCCGCTGAAGATGCTGATCCCCGGGGCACCAGGTAGTCGTCAATCATCTTCGGTGTAACGAGGAATTTGACCGACCCGGCCGAGTGGGCGATGAGCTTCAGGTCCGGTGCATTCTCGAAGACGCCTTCGGACAGCGACCGCGATCCCCAGCCGGTCACGATGGCATCACAGCCCGTCGCGCGCTCCGCAACCTCCTCAGGCTCCAGTTCAGCACCGGTGTCGTTCACGTCAACCTGGAACGACTCGAGCATCCGCTGGAAGGTCTCGTCGCGGAAGACACGCTTGGTGTGGCCTTCAGTCGGAACGTAGAGGACCTTCGGCTTGCTCATCGGTGGAAGCCTCCTGCAGCGAGGGTAACGGCGAACGGCACGAACCACGAAGACACAAAGAACGACAAGTCATAGGTAACGGCGAACGGCAACAGGGCGACGACGGCACGGCTTGCCCGCAGGGTCAGAGCACCATGCGCCTGATACCCGATTTGATTAGCGGCACATTGAAGTTGATCAGGAACCCGAGACGCATCCCGGATAGCTTCAGGTACGTCAGCAGTTGGGCCTCGTGGACGGGCAGGAGTTCGTCAACCGCCTTCAGCTCAAGGAGAACACAGCCGTTGACCACCAAGTCCAGACGGAAGCCTGCATCAAACCGCAGCCCGTCATAGGTGATGGGGATGGACACCTGCGACTGGACCTCAAGGCCGCGCTTCTGCAGTTCGTGGCGCAGGCACACCTCGTAGACCGATTCGAGCAGCCCAGGACCCAGTGCCGAATGAACGCAGAACGCAGCGTCTACTACCTCCG
>CBFDAZ010000715.1:0-2799 GCA_965602825.1 uncultured bacterium | reverse complement strand
GGCACCCAGTTGCCCAGTAACTGGTAGTTCAGGACATCGGGTTTCAGGACATCCTTTACCACCTGCGCGACGTAGACCATCTCGTCGAAGAACATGTCCCGCTCGGCGTCCGTCAGGACCGTCAGGTCTTCCTCGTGACGCCGGAAGATGACTTGCGTGTGGCCCTTGTGGTGAGGCCGGCCGAAGCGCACGACGACGTGGTCCGTCTCCCACAGCAGGTCCTCAGCGCTGCGGATGTACTGGCAGAACTTGCAGTCGTTGGTCCTGGGTCCAGCCAAGGCTTCGCTCCCCCTCTCGGAGACCGGCTGCGGCCGCAGTGAGTTACGCTCCTACGTCCTATGGTTCGGCTTGACGAGCACCTTCAGGGCCCCGGCCCGTTTATCGGCGGCGGCCAGGAAGGCAGCCTGGATGTCGTCCAGCGCATACCGGCCTGAGATGAGCTGCGTCACGTCGATCTTGCCGCCGGCAATCAGGTCCGCCGCGATCTCGAAGTCCTTCCTCACGCCAAGCTGTCCGTAGCAGGGAGATCCGAGCACGGTCAGCTCCTTGCCGATGATCGGGCCGAGGTTGATCTCGGCCGAATCCGTGATGCCCCCTACCAGCACGACCGTCCCCAGCTTGCGCGCCATCTTCAGGGCCTGCTCCGTTACACCGCCCACGGTGCCGACGGTCTCGATGACAACGTCGGCTCCCTCACTGCAGATCTCCTTCAGCCGCTCCGGGAGGTCCTCACCCGGAGGCAGAACCTCATCGGCGCCCAGCCGGCGAGCAACCGCGCCCTGGTGCTCGTACTTGGCCGTGATGAGAACCCGGCCCGCCCCCAACGCCTTGCCGGCCGCGGCCGCCAGCAGACCGATCGTCCCGGCACCCAGGACCAGCACTGTGTCCGCGCCCGTGGGGGCCGCGCGACGCACGGCGTGGAGCCCCACCGACAGCGGCTCCCCCAGTGCCCCGAGTTCCGGATCGACATCGCTCGGGAGCTTGTGGCAGCAGTAGGCGGGCAGCACCATGTGCTCGGCGAAGGCCCCGTCGGTGTCAACCGAGATGAACCCACCTTCGGCACAGAGCAGGTAGTGGCCGGACAGGCAGTAGCGACACTGCCCGCAGTGGATGATCGGCTCAACGGTCACCCCATCTCCGGGCTCCAGTCCCCGTACGCCCGGTCCCGTTTCCTCGATCGTGCCGCCAACCTCGTGACCGGGCGCCACCTCAGGCTGAGGCCAGCGCCCGAAGAACTGGTGCAGGTCGCTGCCGCAGACGCCACAGGCAGAGACCCGCAGCAGAACATCCCCCTCCCCCCGCGGAGGGAGCGGGAATTCCCTGATCTCCAGGGCCTCCGGACCGGCGAAGAACGCGCCGCGGGTGGCCTCCATTCGGCCAGCCTCCCGTCGCGGCCCCCTGTGGGCCTGTTTACATACCTTTTGCACCGCTGCTTCCGGCCGTCATGGTAAACATGCTTGGACAAGCGAGCAACGAAACCGTTTCGTTCGCGCCCTCCACCACACCTCTAGGCCGAGCCTGGCTCGCTTATCTGCTTTGCTGGCATACCGCCAGCCATCAGGAGGGGCCGTCGATGCCAGAGCGGATCTTACTCATTGAGGACGACCTGGACGCTGTCGAAATGCTCGAGACCGCGTTGGAAGACGAAGGCTATGAGTGCATCGCAGCGCAGACGGGCCAGGAGGGTCTGGCCAAGGAGCGAACTCAGGCCCCCCACCTCGTCGTAGTCGATCTTCTGCTACCCGATATCGATGGTTACGGTGTGTGCCGGCAGATCCGCCAGCGCAGCATGGTGCCCATCATCATGATCACCGGACGCGATGAGCTGATCGATCGCGTCGTGGGCCTGGAGGTAGGGGCCGATGACTATGTCGTCAAGCCTCTACGGCCCCAGGAGTTCGTCGCCCGCGTCCGGGCGCACTTGAGGCGAACGGCCGACTACTCCCGTCCCCAGCAGAAGAGCAACGTCCTCGATTTCGGGGAGTTGAGGATCGACCACGATCGACACGAGGTGGTGGTCCGCGGAGAGCCAACTCACCTCACCCGCAAGGAGTTCGAGCTGCTGTCTCTGCTGGCTGAGAACGAGGGCCGCGTCATGCGGTCGCAGGACCTGCTGAAGCAGATATGGGACTACGACGAGAGCATCCGGAGCCGCACCCTGGACGTCCACATCGGTCGGGTGCGGGCCAAGATCGAGCGCGAGCCGGGCTCCCCGAGCATCATCGTCACCGTGCCCTGCCTGGGATACAAGTTCATTCGACCTCGGCAGGCCGCGTAGGGCCCCCGAGCTCTGAACCGCCGTGAAGCGGACCGCCATCACACCCGGCGGTCCGCTCTGCTGTGTGGGGCTACGCAACGCACCGACAGGCAACCGGTCGAGGAATATACCCGCGGAGAAGCGAACCGTAGGCGCACTGAGCCGCACAGCCTGCGCAAGGGCGAGGTGTTTGCTTTGGATACCGACATAGTCGTACGTGCTATCGAGTGCCAGTACACGCCCGAAGTCTGTCGGACGCCGCTGAAGTTCGGCGCGGTCATTGTCGATGAGCTTCCCTTCTGCCGGGTTCGAGCCGAGGTCGAAAACGGCCGCGGCGAGGTCGCCGAGGGCTGGGGTGGCATCTTCCTGATGGACCTGTGGGCCTGGCCGGTACCCGAGCTGTCCCATGAGGCGAAGTCCGCGGCCATGCTTGAGGTCAATGCCCGATACGCCAGGTTGGTCGAGAGCTCCGGCCGACCGTGCCATCCCATCGACCTGTTTGTTGAGCTGGAGAGCGACCTGGCCCGGATCAACCGCGAGGT
>CBFDAZ010000714.1:0-2842 GCA_965602825.1 uncultured bacterium | reverse complement strand
CGAAGGGCATCGGGTCCCGCCGACGCGGGACCCTCGTACACCACAGCGCCGCCATACGGCCCGATGGGCCGAGCTTGTGGTGGAGGTGCGGTCTGGGCTGCCGTTCCCGTCGTTCCCGGGCGAGGTCAACGACCCCATGGGCTGCTGCCGCAAAGACTCGCCGCTTCTTGGGGGTAGGCCGGACGCCAACTCGGGAGGCCGCGTCGCCGGTTGGCTGGAACCCTCGGGCATGCGCGCCGCGTGCCATCAGGAGCCGTAGCGGGCGGGCGCTTGCGATGGAGGGTCTCAGCTATGCCAGTTCGAGCGATCATTCTGCCTATGGTGGTGATCCTGCTGGTGTCCTCGTCTCTCCGGGCACAGGAACCGATCGACATTGGCGGTCGGCTGGAGCTGCTGGTGGATGAATTCCTGATCGACTCCATCAGCGCCGACGCGCGCCTTCAGCTCCACCGACCGGTGCGCCGCGAGATCGTCTTCCGGACCGACGCGCCATGGGAAGGCAATGCGAACGCCTACCAATCGGCCTTCAAGGACGGCGATCTCTACCGGATGTACTACCGCGGCGGACATTACCTGCACAGCGCGGGGCCGGCCCAAGCGCTCGACGAGCATCCGTGGTATTTGTGCTACGCGGAGAGTGAGGATGGCATCCACTGGCAGAGGCCCGAGTTCGGCCTATTCGAGTTCAACGGCTCGACGGCCAACAACATCATCCTGACCCCCGAGTACCTCTCCGACATCGGCGGCGATCCCGCTCACACCTCGACATTCAGAGACGCCAATCCCAACTGTCCACCCGATGAGCAGTACAAGATCGTGATCCTGGGCAGCAAGCCACGGGGCCTCTTTGCGCTCAAGTCCGAGGACGGCATCCGCTTCTCGCTGATGAGCCCGGAGCCGATCATCACCGAGGGGGCGTTCGACTCGCAGAACCTGACCTTCTGGGATTCCGTCCGGGGGGAGTACCGCGAGTATCACCGGGGGTTCAAGGAGGGCGTCCGGGACATCATGACCTCGACGTCGCAGGACTTCCTCCATTTCCCGGAGCCCCAGTGGCTTGAGTTCCCGGGCGCGCCGAAGGAGCACCTCTACACCAACCAGATCCAGCCCTACTACCGAGCGCCCCACATCTTCATGGGTTTCCCGATGCGCTACAATGACCGTGGCTGGTCGGAGCCGATGCTGGCCCTGCCCGGTCTGGAGGAGCGACTGGCCCGCGCGAAGGCCCATCCAAGGTACGGGACCGCGGTGACCGATGCGCTGTTCATGACGAGTCGCGACGGGTTGACCTTCCGCCGCTGGCCCGAGGCGTTCATCCGGCCCGGACCCAGACAGCGGGAATCCTGGGTCTACGGTGACAACTTCATCTTCTGGGGGATGGTCGAGACGAGGTCCCAGGTCGAAGACGCGCCCGATGAGCTGTCGTTCTACGCAACCGAGGGTTACTGGGAGGGGACGGACACCGCTGTCCGCCGCTACACGCTCCGTGTGGACGGCTTTGTCTCGGCATACGCGCCGCTCTCCGGCGGCGAGATCGTGACGAAGCCGTTGGTCTTCGACGGCGGCAATCTGGCCCTGAATGCCGAGACCTCCGGCGCCGGCAGCATTCAGGTCGAGATCCGGGACGCCGAGGGCAACCCGATCGATGGCTACACACCGGAGGAATGCCCGCCGATCTTCTGCGACGACCTGCGCCACATCGTCCGCTGGGAGTACCAGGGCGGCGACGTGCGTCCGCTGGCGGGCCAACCGATCCGGATGCGCTTCGTGCTGAAGGACGCGGACTTGTACTCGTTCCAGTTCGTTCCCTACGAGCCCGATCCGGAGTACCCCGACGTCGTCGCACTGGGAGCGCTGCCGAAGAAGAACCGGGAGCGAGAGCCGTTTGTGGTGCTCGAGGATGACTTCCAGGATGCAGAGGCGGGCACGAGCCCGACCGAGGAGGACCTCGACCCTTCCGTCCCGGAGGGCGTAAGCGGCTGGCTCATCAGGGAGGGCTCTCCGGATCGCGTGCAGGTACTGAACGACAGCCCGATTGACAGTGGCGCCGCGGGCGAGAGCCACTATCTCAAGATCGCGAGGCGCGCGGAGTCACACGACCAGGGGGGCTGTGCGTGGGTGCGCCTGGTGCCCCAAGATGCCGCCGACAGCACGAAGGGGGTGGTGGAGGTCGCGGCCAGAATCTACGTGCCCTCGTCGAACGCCTCCCAGGTTGAGATCGACGCCTACGACGACCCTCCGGGCCAGTTCGCGCGACGGGCCTTCCACGTCCGGTTCTTCCCGGACGGCACGGTCACGTACTACAGGGAGCAGGAGAACCCGATCCCGGACATGTCGATCCAAACCGATGCCTGGCAGGAGGTCTTCATCCGCGCTGACCTGGAGCAGGGGAGCTTCGACCTGACCGTGGATGGGCAGACGGCCACCGGCCTGCCCTTCGGCCGCGACGGCATCCGGCGCATCCAGTGCCTCGCCATCGGCCCAAACTCCAGCAACGCGACACTGTACGTTGACTCGGTCAAGGTGGAGGTCATGCCGTGAGAGGCTGCACCAGGCGCCCCTGCTGGGGACCGGCCCTCTTGGGGGCAGCCTTCGTTGCCCTGGTTCTCGCCGGAAGGCCCGTCGAGGCACTCACCCTGGTGGAGGCGGGCTCCGCGCGCGCCGTCATCGTGATCGACGAACAGGCGGCGCCCTGTGTGCCGGTTGCGGCTGAGGAGTTCCGCCAACATATCCAGCAGATGAGCGGGGCGGAGCTGCCCCTGGTGGAGGTCCGGCCGGGGGATACGGTCGCCGGGCTGGCTGGCGACCGCAACCTGGTGCTGATCGGCGCGAGCAGCCTGAC
>CBFDAZ010000713.1:0-2866 GCA_965602825.1 uncultured bacterium | reverse complement strand
CCTACGGCTTCCTCGGCTATGGCCTATCCTGTCGGCGGCTTTCTGGCAGCCTCTGAATGGAGGAGGATGAGGATCAGTAACTCGGGCGGCTATCCATCCCCTCCGGAACTGCTCTCCTGCTGCGTCCCAGTGTGCTGGCTCATCAGGCAGTGCTCGAGGGACAACTCAGCATCGACAGCCTCGCAGAGCGTCATGCATACCCCTCCATCGTCCTCGGCAATGAGAGCCTCGTGGAGTCGCTCGCCCGCGCGTAACCCGCTGATCTCGATAGCGCCCGGCAAGGCTGCGTTGCCGCCCTGTCGCCTCCTCCCATTCCGCCGATCGAGCGATGCTCACCCCCAGGCTAGCCTTCCTGTTCTGCGCTGGTGCGGTGAAGAGGAATTCGACTCTGTGCAGGGCCCCGGCTGCCCGGTCCGCCGGTCCCGGTCGTGCCGACTCCGCCCCAGGCAGTTGGGTGCCGCCGCTGCTCGTCCGGTCACCCTCACTCCTCTCCCTCCAACGCCCGGTCGAGGAGCCACAGGATCACCAGCAACTGTCCGAGGGCGGGACAGAGCAACAGCAGCAGGCATCCGCCGTCGTCCTTGGACATGGTGATTGCTCCCGTGCACGCGGCTCTCGACCCTTGCCGCGCTACGTCGCCGCGACATCGGCCCTCCCCTGGCGTCGCCTCGCACCGGGCCACTCGAGCCCGTAGCGTCCGTCCTCCCACGACCGCGCGTCGAGCAGCACGATGGGCTCGACGCTGCGCTTCCCCTCGCCCAGCCCAGCGGGGAGTTCGAAGAACGCCCTCCTCGTCACCCGGTTGACCGCGGTGTACAACGCCCTCGCCCCCGGGCCGGACCGAACCGCATCCTCCACGATCTGCCCGATCCTGCCGACGAATTCGGGCAACAGGCCGAACTCGACGAGGTCCTCCGGCGTCACGCGGCGGAGCAGATCGGCTCGGCCGGATCCGTCAACCTCCGAGGCTCCATGGGTCGCCCCGAAGCCCACCCTCCTCGTGGATGCTCAACTCGGCGAGGAGACGCCTCAGTTCCCCTATGATGTAATCGCGGTCCTCGGACACGGCAGCCACTCTCCCGCAGACTCAACATGATGAGTTGCTCGTCGATGGTCTGCTGTCCGAGTTGTACAAAGATGCTGGGCTCGCGCCGGTGAGGGGGGCTGGAAATGGCCCCTGCAGGGCTGCAGAGAGGGCCCATCTCTCAGTCAAAGCAAAGCATGACCTTGTTGTAGAACTCGCGGTTCTCCGCCATCATGGCGAAGGCTTCGTTGGCCTGCTCGATGCGGTAGCGGTGGGTGATCAGGGGTTCCACGTTAAGGCCGTCCGAAGGGCCCAGCGCCATCAATACCAGGGCCACTTCCCAGTCATCTCTCTTGCCGCCGATGAAGGAGGAGTTCCACGTGCCGTGCAGATGAAGCTCCTTGCGGAGAATCTGAGAGAACTCATCCTGTGGGATCGTGACATCCGCCGACTGATTGCCCATGAAGATGACGTCGCCTTGCTTCGTCGCGACCTGGAGACACTGGCGGGCCGTCACCGGCACGCCGGCCGCCTCCAGGGCCAGGTCCACCCCGAGGCCGCCGGTCGCCTCTC
Source organism: uncultured bacterium (assembly GCA_965602825.1). GTDB lineage: Bacteria > Armatimonadota > Zipacnadia > Zipacnadales > VGFC01 > CBFDAZ01. The sequence goes on along the minus strand of CBFDAZ010000713.1, from coordinate 1,269 downwards.
GGATGCGCTTCACCGGGTCGGTCTCCGAAGCGTTGATGCACTCGGCGTCCGTCAGCTCGCGGGCGACTTCGAGCTTGTCCTCGCGGACGTCCACGAGCCAGATGCGGTCGGCGCCGAAATCCCTGAAGGTCACCCATTGGGCGGCCATGACGCCGATGGGGCCTGAGCCGAAGATGGCGACCGTCTGGAACTTCCGGCGCGTTCGCTTGAGCGCATGGCGGGCGACGGCGGCCGGTTCGGTCATCGCGGCACACTCAAAGGCTACCTCATCGGGGACCTCGATGAGGTTCCGATAGGGAGCAGTGACGTACTCAGCGAAGGCGCCATTCGACCGCGAGCCGAGGTAGTCGTAGTTGTCGCAGAGCTGGTAAGCATCCCCCTTGCACCAATGGCACTCGCCACACGGGAGAAGCGGGAAGACGGTCACCCGCTGGCCGACCTCGTAGTGTTTGGTGCGCGGCCCTTTTGCCGCGACTGTCCCCGCGAACTCGTGGCCGGGGATGAGCGGGAAGCTGTACGTGCCCTTGGTCATCACACGGGGCACATCCGACCCGCAGATTCCGCAGGCCCCGACCTTGATGAGGACTTCCTTCCACCCGGGCTCCGGGACGGGCACCCTCTCGATCCGCAAGTCACCCGGCGCATGCAGCACGGCCGCCGTCATCTCATCGGGAATGTCCATCCTGTGCTCCGTCTGGCCGTTGGCCGTGGTTGTTGCGGTTAGCCGTCTCGCCGTTCTTTGTGTCTTCGTGTCTTTGTGGTTTGCCTTCCTGCCGTTCAGTCCGTCACGAACCTCCGCCAGTACTCCACCGATCCCTTCAGGTCGCTCAGGACGCGGGACTCCGTCGGCTCGCGCTCGCGGTGTGACAGCTCCAGAATGAGCTGAACGTCCTCCGCTCCAGACTCCTCCAGCGCATCCAGCACCTGCTCGCCGGTCACGATGCCGTTCTCGTTGTACTCGGGCGTGAAGGGCCAGTGGCCGCCCTTGTCGCGGGTGCTCTGCTTGAGGTGCACGACCGGGGACACCTTGCCGAAGGCGCGCAGCCAGGCGTAGGGGTCCGTATCGTCGGTGTCGGGCGAGGCGAGGTCGCCGTGATCGACGTCCAGCACGAGCCGCATCGGAATCGGCATGGACATCGACTCGAACCGGTCCATGATCTCCTGCGTCTCGCGGATGGTGCAGGCGATCTCGCGGGGGACCGACATCGGCTCGAAGAGCACGTACTTGAGGCCGAGCTCGGCCCCGTACTCCGCGAGCTGCCGCCAGCG
>CBFDAZ010000712.1:0-2868 GCA_965602825.1 uncultured bacterium | reverse complement strand
GCCTGCCCGCTGCTATTGGGTGCTCTGGCCGCAGTGCATCGTGAATGATGCGGGCCAGTGCTCCTGCTCGACGCCCGGGCGGGCCTGCAGGCTGCCGCCCAACTCCCCCAGTCTCTCTGCCCAGAGAGGGTTGAGACCAGACAGGCGGAACACGTGTGGGGAACGCTTCCTTGCAGGCAAGTCGGGAGGCAGACTTACCAGAATACGAATGTACGCGGAGTGGAAAAATGGACCGTCGACATTTCCTGCAGATGACGGGAATGGGTGCTGCGGCCGCGGCCAGTGGTGTCGCCCCGGCAACGGCTGACGAGCGGCGCGGGCGCCCGAACTTCATCATCGTCTTCGCCGACGACATGGGGTACGGCGACCTGAGCTGCTACGGTCACCCGACGATCCGCACGCCGAACCTCGATCGCATGGCCGCTGAGGGCGTCCGGCTCACCTCCTTCTACGCCGCGGCGCCCTTCTGCACCCCCTCGCGGGTGGGGCTGCTGACGGGGCGCTACCCGATCAGGACCGGGCAGTACAACAACCTCGGTCCTGGCTCCACAGGAGGCCTCTCCACCAATGAGGTCACGCTCGCCGACGCCCTGAAGCAACTGGGCTACCGGACCATGTGCATTGGCAAGTGGCACCTGGGCCATACTCGGGGCTACCGGCCCACGGAGCGGGGCTTCGACCAGTTCTTCGGTCTGCCGTACAGCAACGACATGATCCCCCCTTGGGTGCAGACCGATCAGCCAATGCACCTGTTCCGCGATACGGAGCCGGTCGAACAGCACCCGGTCAACCAGGACACACTCACCGAGCGCTACATCGCCGAGGCAACCGGGTTCATTCGCTCGAGCGGGCAGCAGCCGTTCTTCCTCTACTTGCCCCACAGCATGCCGCACCTCCCCGTTCGCACGTCCGACCGCTTCCGCGGCACCTCGCGCGCGGGGCTGTACGGGGATGTGATCGAGACGCTCGACTGGGGCATGGGCGAGATCCTGCGGACGCTCAAGGACATGCGACTCGACAGGAAGACGATGGTCATCTTCACCAGCGACAACGGCCCGTGGCTCAACCTGCCGGCGCGCATGCTGCAGGAGGGCAACGAGCGCTGGCACGCCGGCTCGGCCGCCTTGCTGCGCGGCTGTAAAGGCAACACCTACGAAGGCGGCATGCGTGTGCCGTGCATCGCTCGGTGGCCCGGACAGATCCGTCCCGGGCAAGTGTCGGCCGACATTGCCTCGACGCTGGATTTCTTCCCGACACTCCTCGAGGCGGCAGGCGGGACCGCTCCGCAGGACCGGGATATCGACGGGCGAGACATCCTGCCGTTCCTGCGAAGCCAGGCGCCGTCGCCGGTGACCGAGTTCTTCTACTGCCGCTCCATCAACCTGGAGGCCGTCCGCGACCAAAACTGGAAGCTGCGCTTGTCGCGCCATGCACGCGATGACCTGGAGAAAGGCCAGCCGCTCGCTCCCGAGCTGTTCGATCTCAATCTCGATCCCTCCGAGCAGTACAACGTGGCAGAGGGCCATTCCGACATCGTCGCCCGCCTGGAGGGGCGGCTGCGGGCCTTCGGCGATGAACTTGGGGCGAAGGTAGCCCCACCGCTTCCCCCATGAGGTCCCGATACACCGGAGAGCCGGATCATCCTGCGCGGCGGGAGTCCCGGCCTCGTGTCTGCGCGTGGCGTCAGGGACGCCGTGGTTTCGGCCGGAGGCCCTCGACCCAGGAGTAATCCAATGCCCGTCACCACAAAGTCGACTGCCCGGCTCGGATGCCAATCGATGTCGTTGGCGTCCGCCGCACTGGCCTGTCTCCTGCGGGCTTCGTGGGCACAGACAGCAGACGACGACCGTACGGCGAGGTGGGCGCTCGACGAGATCCATGGCGTACCACTCGACGTTGAGGTGCTGTCGGTCGAAATGCAGGACGATGTGAAAGTGGAAGAAGTCTACTTCACCAGCGAACGGGTGGGCGAGCAGTCCGTCCGCGTCTATGGCTTCCTGGCGCGCCCTACCACAACCCGCGGGCCGATCCCGGGGCTCATCGAGCTGCATGGTGGCGGCGGGACGGCCAGCAAGTCCGGCGCGGTCGGCTCCGCCCGGTTGCTCGGCGCCTGTGTTCTCAGCATCGATTGGTCGGGCGACCCCAAGCGGGCGGAGCGAGTGTCGGTCGCCGACGCCTTGGGTGACCCACGGCTGTTCGGTGATCCTCGCTACGTGCTGGAGGACCTCTCCGACTTCTCCGCTCGACACCTTGTTGCGGCCATCACCCGCGGTGTGGACCTACTGCTGGCGCAGCCGGAGGTTGACGGCCAACGGATCGGCGTTGCAGGCGGGTCCTGGGGTGGTTTCCTGGCGCTACTCTCCGCCGGCCTCGATCCACGGCTGAAATGTGCGGTGAGTGGCTTCGGGGCCGGCGGATTCCGGGACACCTACTCCCTCTGCTCCCGGCCGCTGTACGGGCTCACCGAGGCGCAGCGCGAGCTGTGGCTTACTCACGTAGACCCGATCAACCATGCAGCGCACATCAACGGACCCGTTGCGTTGCTGACGGCCTCGAATGAGGTGCACTTCTGGCTGAACTCCGCGCTGGCCACGTTCCGGGAGTTGCCTGAGGGCTCGCGCCTGATCATCTCCCCGAACACGGTCCACGCAACCGGCTCGGGTGTCGTCTGGCCGAACCACGCATGGTTCCGCACGTGCCTCCAGGACGGACCGGCCTGGCCCGCGATCGCCGACTTCCGCTTCGACGGGCGCCGGGCGACATGGCGCGCCGTGTCACCCTCCCCCATCGCGCACAGCCGCCTGCACTTCTCGCCGGGAGCCGAGAACTGGCCCGGCCGCGTCTGGCTGCCCATCGCGGCTCAGCTCG
>CBFDAZ010000711.1:0-2884 GCA_965602825.1 uncultured bacterium | reverse complement strand
CAGTCGGCGATGCTGTTGTCGTTGTAGGTGAAGAAGTCCCCGTAGCTCCGGCCACTGAGCGGATAGCGCTGGGGCCACCCACCGCTGGGCTGCTGGGACTTGAGTATGTACTCCAGCGCCGCCATCGCCGCCTCGTGGATCGCGGCGTCTCCCTGTTCGAGGGCCAGGTCCACGGCGATGAGCAGCCGGGTGGCATGCTGGCTGACGTTGTCGTCATAGGTGCCTGTATTGCGGCCCGACTTCAGGCTGGGGTCATCGCTGTCCGCGTTGTGCCGGTAGTACCAGGCCTTCTCGCCGGCCGGACTGTGGTCCACGATGTAGTCCCAGCCGCCGACCGCCAGTTGCCCGTAGACCAGTGAGTTCGCCACCTCGACGGCCGCGTCCACATAGTGCTGCTCGCCGGTGGCCTCCCAGGCTCGGAGGAATGCGAAGCCCACACTGGGATTACCGGGCGGCTGAGTCCAGTTCTGAGTGGGCGTGGCGTGCCCTTCGCCCCATTGGTCGATGATCTTGTCCAGGTCGGTGTCGAGCTTGTAGCGCCCAAGGTACCCGCCTCCCACAGCCACCTCGCTGCGCAGGTAGTGGACCGCCTTAGCCATGGTTTCCGCGGCGTGCTGGGGCACGTGGGCGTCGGCACAGCAGCCGGTCGAGGCCGGCAGAAGAAGCGTCACAAAGGCGGCAATGTACGGTCCCATGGGTGCTCCCCCTTGGCGGCGAGGCGTCTCGCCGCGTGTGCGCTCACGGCGAGAGGCGGCCGGCAACCGATACCTTGCTGATGTGAAGCTCATCGATGGCGCCGTCCAGGAACAGGTAGGGCAGGTCGCTGGCCAATGGGGTGTTGCCTATCTCGATGCGGCCGAAGCCCGTGGGCTCGTAGGTCGGCTCGAAGAACACCTGCTGCCCAACGCCGTCCAGCAAGAGCCACAAGCGCTGGCGCTTCCCCGCCATGTCCCACGACACCAGCAGGTGATGCCACTCGTCAGCATCGACGGAACTCGTCGAGATGCGGATGGCCTCCGTCCGATCCCCGCCCGGGACCGACGCGCTGAGCTGCAGTTGAGTGGCAGGGAGGCGGCTGAGGCTCAAGGCGAGGGCCCGGGCGTCGGAGGATTCGGGGGGCTCGCAGTGGATGAAGTAGTGCCAGCCCTGGTCCCACCACAGCCTCTGCGCGGGCCGGGGGCGCACCCAGAACTCGATGGTGCCTTTCCCGCCGAACTCCATCCCGGATGCGTCCACGACGAAGCGCCCGTCCGGCACCCCAAGATGCACGGCCTGCCCGAACTTGCCCTCGACCACGTGATGCGCGCCGCTGACGCCCTCGGGTATCTTCTCAAAGCTCTCGTGGAGCAGCGTGTCGCCGGTCGCGGTGAAGGGCGACCTGGGGAGTTCGGCCAACCCCGCGGGCGCCACCAGACGCGGGAGGTCATCAGGGCTCACCTGAGCGTCAGTGGCCTCTCCTCCGGGGAGGTCCACCGTCTGTACGTCATCCGTCTTGTACGTGCCCCTGACCACCGCTATCTGATCCACCACGAGCCCAAGCTCCTGGCCCACGACCGCGACCGGGACGGTCTCCTGTTCCCTGACGGTGAGGCTGTAGGCCAGCGTGTGCCACGTACGCTGAGATGGCGGGACGCGCCGGTCTCGCTCGCTGCGGATATCCACGTAGAAGCCATCTTGATCCCCGGCGGGGGCCCACACGCGCACCAGCAGCGTGTAGTCGCCCGGTGCCAGCCTCACTCCTCCGCGAGCGCCCGACTCCGGCTTCGCCAGGGCCATGGCCACACCGCCGGCAGCCCCCTCGACCTTGGTGGCCTCGAGGCCGGAGCCCACGCCATAGCGCTCGACCTCCAGCTTCATGACCACATCCTCCGGCGAGACATCGGCCCCGAAGCAGACCATAGGGAGGAGCATCAGTGCTGACAGAACCAGAGCGGTCAGTCCCATGTGCAAGCGCCTCCAGAGGTGACGTCGTCGGCCAGGGAATCACGTCTGGCAGCATTGTGTGAGCGGCACCGTGCCGCCCAATGCAGCGCGTGGCTCACGCTGGCACCTATTCCATCCGGGCGTCGGCCTGGCCTGCCGCGACTTCGCGTCGGCTACGTCCTCGTCTAGTCGGGCAGCGCCACTACGACGTTATCGCGAACGTCGACGCGTTCGCAGTCGTCGGCCACGTCGATGCCACCCGGGATCAGCGGGCGCCTATCCTCGATGCGGTTCTCCCCCACGGAAACGGCGGCCGAGTTGAAGATGCGGATTGGCGTCTCAGGACCGCCATCCGATCGGCCCGGCGCGTCCGCTCTCCCCACCAAATGGTTGCCGCGGACGATCGCGTTCTCCGTGCAGCCGAGGCTAATGGCCTGACCGCGCCAGTCCACGAACGTGTTGCCCTCAATGAGGATGTCGGCGATACCGCGATAGGGCGCCGGCTGCCAGCCCAAACGGGTGGTCTTAACTGAGATCGCGGCGCTGGTCGCGGAGCTGTGGACCCGCTCTACGTTGCAGCTATCGAAGGTGTTCCCGCGGATGATGACGTTGCCCGTGGCGAACCCTTCAGGCCAGTCGGGGTCGTTGTGGATCGTCACGGCGTTCGAACTCGTGCCTTCGAAGCGGTTGTTCTCGATGAGGCCGTCCCTCGAATCGATGAGGATCCCGTACCGCCGGATGTTGCGGAACGTGTTATTGCGGAACACGAAGCCGCCGGTTGCGTCGATGTTGAAGAACTGCGGATCGGCCTTCCCCGATCCGGTCCGCACGCCCGGGATGGGGGCATCGAGCTGCACGCGCTGGGTCCCACCGTTCCGTTCCACCCCTGTCACACGGGCCTCCCCGAGCTTCTCGCCGGGTTGCGGGTCGAAGACGAGCACGCGATCGCCGACCGCCATGG
>CBFDAZ010000710.1:0-2903 GCA_965602825.1 uncultured bacterium | reverse complement strand
GAGGCCCGCTACTTCCGGGCGGCGGACGCGGTTGTGGGAGCCGGGGACCAAGCCTGGGCCCCGATCGACCGGTCGGTCCGCACCACCGGCTGGAGCAGTGCAGCGGAGCAGTACATTGAGTACGGCGTGCCGACGGGCGTGCTGGAGCCCGGGCCGTACGAGATTGACGCCTGGGTATGCGTGCAAGCGAAGCTGAGGCTCTCGCTCAACCTGCTGGTCGACGGCGAGAGGGCTGCCGGCCCGGAGGTCTTCGACAACACTGGGGGGAGCGGGTACCCGCCATTCTGTCTGAAGACCCGGCGCACGCTCTCCGGTGAGCCGCTGACACTCAGACTGGCGGCGGACCGGGTCGAGCAGGGAGACCGAATCCGGGCCGTCCGCGTCGAGTTCGTCTCGCTGGATCGCCTGGTGGCCAACGGCAACGTCGCCCGGGCGGCCGAGGTAAGCGCCAGCTCGCAGCTCACCGATGAGTACCCGGCTGCCGCACTCAACGATGGGGTACGGATCTACCGAGGAACGACCCGTGGTCGGAGTTGGGCCTCAACCGAAAGGGCTGACGAGCATTGGGTCGAGTTCGCCCTGGCGAAGCGGGAGACCATTGAGCGCATAGCGGTCTACTGGCCGAAGTACCCGGACGTCTACAACACGGCGCGCGAACTGCTGGTGCAGGTGGCCCATGGCGACGGCTGGTTGACGGTGGGGAAGATCGGGGCGCGCATCCCGATGCCTCGCAGCGAGGCCCGCTTGAGGCCCTTCGAGGCGGACCGGGTCCGGCTTCTGATGCCCGCAGGCATGGGCGCGCTGCACCGGCCGAGCGTCTTTTGGCTCAACGAGGTCGAGTTGTGGCGTACGGGGACGCCCGAACCCGTAGAGCTGCGCGGCCAGTCGCTGATTTCTTGGAGCAGAGCCGAGCAGGCCGACTGGCCGGAGAAGCTGACCGGAGGCGAGTTTGAGGGCGAGGCACTGGTGCTCCTCGCGGACCCGGAAAGCGCCGGGCCGCCCGAGATCAAGACGGTAGAGCCAGCCTCTGCTCGCACGGAGTTCGACTGGTGGTGGAATGGGGCGTCGCTCGGAGAAGCGCGGGCCATGCGAGGCAAGGTCCACCGGCTGACCTTTGCGCCGAAGACGGCAGATGCCGAGCCGGTGCAGAGCGTGGTCCTCCGGGTCCCGGGGAAGTGCCAGTTGGTGCCGTGGGATGACCATCGCGCGCTCCCGCCGCTCTATGAGACCGTGCCGCGTATGACCGATGCCGAGTTCTTCGCGGCCCTGGACCTGTCGCGGGAGGGCCTGGCGGGTGTTGCGAAGGCGGTCGAAGGCGGGGACATGGCCGCGGCCAACGAGGCCTTCGTGGACTACATCAGGCGCCGGGAGGATCCGCCACCGCCCAGGGTCAGCGATGCGACAATCGTCCGCCCCGACGATGAGCCGCCGGACCAGGAAGCCCAGCGCTTCCTGAACCACGAGTGGTACTTCTACAAGCATCGCGAGTGGCGGCCGCTCGGTGAGACCATCAACTGGTACCTCCCCGACGGCGACGGGAGTGACCGGCACTACATCGCGCGCCTGGACCTGGCGGGCTACATGATCGACCGCTGGGAGCGAGAAGGCGGCGGGAAGTGGATTCGTGGCTACACCGACATTGTCAGGCAGTTCTACGAGAATGCCCCGTCGCCCGCCAACCCGCCCGTGTTCCCCTCCTCGCACCTGCCGTGGTGTGGGCTCTGCAGCGCCATCCGGATCCGCAACGTCCTCGAGGACTACTTTCGCCTTGCCGACTCTCCGCTGCTAACCGTTGATGACCACCTCCGCACGTACAAGATGGCGCTGGAGCACGCGCGCTTCCTGACCAAGTGCGATGGCGGCCGGTTCTTTGCTGCGAACCACCAGATGGGGCACCTGGTGGCCCTGGAGATCATCACGGCGACCTTCCCGGAATTCAGGGAGGCTGCCGAATGGCGCGCCTACCTGCAGCCGCTCCTGCGAGAGCATCTCAAGCGCGACACCTTCCCGGACGGGGGCAGCGTGGACACGGCAACCGGCTACGGGATCTGGGTCGCCACCAGCCTGTTCACGGACGCCTACCTGTACGCCGAGGACGCGGGAGTGGACCTCGGGACCGAATGGCGGGACCGGCTGGAAGCGATGTACGAGTGGTGCCTCAAGATCGGGGCTCCCGACGGCGGCTACCTGGCCATCGGGGACGCCAACTTCCGCATTGACTCGGATGAGAATCGCAACGGCGCTTCGGCAGTCGGCTATCGCGGGGCGCTGCTGTTTGACCGACCCGACTTCCTGTGGTTTGCCGCGCGTCCGGGGGCGTACCAGTTGCCGGGTCCCCGCAAGGAGCGCATCGCGAGGGAGCTCTTCGGCGAGGGCCTCCGGCGGGCGATGAGGCGCGCGGAACGGCTGACGCCGGTCGAGCCGTCATTCCTCTCGGCGAACCTGCCTGACACCGGCTGGACGATCATGCGGTCCGACTGGTCACCCGAGGCCGTCTACCTGTTCGTCAACCACCACCGTGGAGGGCACACGCACAAGACCCAGAACGACTTCAACATCGTCGCCTACGGCAGGCCGTTCATCACCGATCCCGGCATCCCGCACACCTACGTCACCGACCGCTGGCAGGACTGGTATGTGAAGACGAGCGCTCACAACACAGTGATGGTCGATGACCAGGACATGCAGCCGGGACCAGGCGATCCGGGGTCGTTCTTCACGTCTCCCCCCCTGGACTTCCTGAGTGTGACACACGACAGGTACAAGGCCCTCGGTATCGCCGCTCACCAGCGGAACGTGCTCTTTATCAGGGACGACCTGTTCCTGATCGACGACACCCTCTCGGGCGCAGGCAACCACAAGTTCTCCTGGCTGGCGCACTTCCAGCCGCTGGGGCTGTCGAT
>CBFDAZ010000709.1:0-2905 GCA_965602825.1 uncultured bacterium | reverse complement strand
GAAGGACGCGAAGCTCGCCCTCGGCTACACTCTCGCCCGCGATGCGTGCCACGGGCGCCCGGCGCACATCTGGACCCACGGGCTTCTAGACGAAGCCTCAACGCTCTACGCGGTGGCCGGCGTCGTCACCCATGGGTGCATCGCGAACCTCGACATCCCGGAGAACACGATCCCCAACATGATGTTCAGGGCGGCCTACGAACTGGGGGACAAGGTGTCGCCCCACTTCGCGGGGACCGTGCCCGTCCGCTGGGCGGCGATCCATTACTCCGAGTACGCTCGCGACAAGCACGCCACCGATCCCATCGCCATGTGGAAGCAGGTGCTCTATCGGGTGTACGGGGCGTACCTCGCCCTTCTTCGGGAGCACCTACCTGTTGCCATCGTCACGGACAGCCAACTCGAGGAGGGATTGCTGGAAGGCTACCGGGTGCTGTTCCTTCCCGCTCCCGACGACCTGACCGACCAGATGCAGGCCGCCGTCGAGCGGTTCGAGGCCGGCGGCGGACTGGCGCTGAGACAGCAGCCCTCCTGGCAGTGGCACGATGCCGAGGGTGGCCAGGAGGAAGCGATCCGGGCGTTCACGCAGGCCGTTGGCGACCGGGCGAAGTCGGCCCCGGTGCAGGTGCTCGGCGGCCCAGCGAAGCTGCACGCGGTCGCCTTCAGGAGCAAAGACGGGGAGCGACTGACGGTATCCCTGGCGAACGACTTCTCGTGGGTGTTCACCGGACGACGACCGCAGGGCGAGGATGTTCACCTATCGGAGTACACGAAGACGCCGCCCCCTTGCCAAGGAGTCAAGGTGCTGCTGCGAGGCATCGAGACAACGGGGGACGCTATCGAGGCGGTCAGCGGAGAAACTCTCCCGGTCACAACAGCGAACGCCGACGTTGAGATCGCCGTGCCGAGCTTCGAGTACATGGCGGTTGTGGCTGTGGACATTCGCCGTTAGGCACCGCGTCGAAGCTGGAGCTTCGACCTACGGACGGCTGACGGCGGCTCGCCTGACCAGCGCACTGGTGCTCGTGGGTTTGGTTGATCCGCACCCTTACGTCCGGCCGGCCGCCCTGAACCAACGGGCTGCTGGCAGGAAGTCTCACCAGTGAGGTGGGGCTGTCGCAGGGCTGCCGTCGCTTCTGCCGGCGCGCCCTGCGAGGGTCCCCGGGTTCTTTGCTCCCGTTGGAGGCGGGGAACTGTGGTAGGAGCAGGTATGAGGGCCCAAGACTTCGTTGGGGAGGTGAAGCGAGGGTGTTCTCCAGCTCCGATTTCATCGTCATTGGCATGTCGATGCTGGCGCTGGCGGGCTTCGTCTGGTATGCGGTAGTGATCATTCTCAGGCAAGGCGAGCCGAGTGGTGGGCCCGCTACCAGCCGGCGCACAGCGACTACCACCGACAGGGAACGCTGACAGCACCCACCTGCGCAGAGCCAGGGCGTCGAAGCTGGAGCTTCGACCTACGGACGCCAACGGCCGAACGGCGGTCGCGGATGAATCCGCTCCTACCCCTCAGCACAACGACAGGCGGTCGCCTCACTTACGCTTTGCCGTCTCTCCGCCACAGCTGATGCAGCGCCGATTCCCCTGGAGGCAGCGGCAGCTTCACCAACCGGTGCAACACGGCCGACTCCCAGATGGCGCACGCGATCTCGATAGTCCGCCGGCCCGCCTGCCCGTCGCACTGGTGCTCCCGGCCCTGCTCGATGCAGTCGATCAGCTCCCGGGTCTGGTCGGTCCACATCTGTACGTCGGGCGGCTGGCCGGGCTGAACGAAGGGGCTGGCGACCGGTTCATCTTCACACACATCGCCCGCCCAGAGCGTTGAGCCCGCGTCGGTAGCCTTGAAGGTGCCCTTCGTGCCGTGGATGCGGATGGTGGCCTCTCGCAGCTGATCGGGCCCCGGCTCGGCGAGGTTCCCGCACTCGAGGATCGCGCGCACTCCGTTGTCGAAGGTCAGGTGTCCGAGGAGCGCATCCTCGACGAAGCCGTGGTTCGTGACCCTCTGCTGCTCCACGTCAACCTGTCCCATCACATGTGCAACCGCGGGCCCGGGCATCAGGAAGTGGAACATGTCGAGCCAGTGCACGCCCCACAGCATCACATCGGCGCCGGGCGTCGATCCATACAACATAAGCGGGTCGCCGAGCGCCCCGGAGGCGAGCAGGTTGCGCCCCTTGATGAACTGCGCGCCATAGCGGCGCTGGTGGCCGATGGCGAGCTTGACGCCGTGGCGTCCGCATGCCTCGATCATCGCGTCACACTCGGCCAGGTCCATCGCCATGGGCTTCTCGCAGACGATGCCCCGGACGCCGGCGTCGACGGCGGCGATTGTGTTGGCCGCGTGCTCCGTGGGTGGCGTGCACACAGCCACGAGGTGCAGCTCCTCCTCGGCGAGCATCTCCTCGGCGTCGGAGTAGAACCGCTGCATGCCGAGCGCGCGGTAGTCGGCCTCGCGCTTGTCCGAGGAATCAGCTCCGGCGACCAACTCGACGTTGTCGATGGCTGCGAAGGCCGCAGCGTGTTTGCGGCCGATGCCGCCACAGCCGATGATGCCCGCGCGGTATGGGTCTGGCATTCGTGGGATCCTCTCGTGAGCCCGGCGGGCGCCATATCTGGCGCCCCTACGAGGGCCGCCAACGCTTCCTCGACTCTCGACAGGTCTCATCCGGAGCCGGGCCCGCTCACCTCACCTTCTCGCATTCAGTTCCGCAGCTCCATGACCGTCACCGAGTAGGCGGGAAAGCGGTGGACGAACTCGTTCGAGGCGTTCTCGAGGTCAGTCTCGACTGGCGCAATCCGGTTGGGCTCCTCCAGTGTGTTCCGGTCATCCAGGCCTGCCTGCACGGTCCACTGCCTCCCCCGCTTGGGCCTGAAGGCGGCATCGATCTCGATCGCGCAGTCAACGGCC
>CBFDAZ010000708.1:0-2918 GCA_965602825.1 uncultured bacterium | reverse complement strand
GCCCCCTCCGGATTCCATGTGTTGGTACCCAGCCTCAGAGTGTCGTCGCCTACGCCCAGCACTCCCTCCGTCACCCCCTCAGGCGCCTTGGCCGCGTCCAACCGCCCGTCCACGTACGTGCGCACCTCCTTAGTCGCCCGGTCGTAGGTCATGGCCAGATGCGTCCAGCGCCCCGTCGGCACCGGTCGGCCGCCGATGACCTTGCGCCACGCCCCATCGATGGCGATGTAGGCCTGGATCGCCCCGTCGATGCGGAGCATGTACGCCATGTTGCGGCAGATGACGTCTGACCGGGCACCGCGCCGGAACTTGATCCAGCACTCGACCGTGAGGCCGCTTCCGGCAGCCGCGCTCTTGGGCCGCGCCACATCGATCCAGTCGCCGAGCCCGTCGAAGCTGGCCGCGCCGTCGAACCGGCCCAGAGTCTCCACCACGGCGCCGACTGCGCCTGACGACCCACCCATCGCGTCGGCAGCGCTGCCCGTCGCCACGTCATCAAGGTGAAGCAGCGCGACCGTGTCTGCGTCCGGCTCGAACGGCTGCGTTGAGTCTACCTGACCGGCGCACACGGCGCACAGCACGAGCCCGGACAGGATGGTGATACTTGCTCTCCAAAGGCTTGTGGTTCTCACGTGCGCCTCCTGGCGGACTCGGGGAGTGCCGGCACATGCTGCGGCCGGTTGTGTGTGCGTCCTGCCACTGAGCGTTCTCCGTGCATGCGGAGGCTGCCTGCTCGCGACGATACGGGACCGGTCTCAAGATGCGCTCTGACCCTGGCGGGCAAGGCCTTGCGCTGGTGTGGAGGGAACGTGCCGGAGGGACACCCGGAAACGATGAAGATGGCCGGTGTGCCACCGTGACGCAGCAGGAGCTGCGCCGTCACGAACGGCTGGGAACGGCAGATCTTCGAAGCAGAGAACGCGTGGAGACGCTGCCCGTCGTCCGACGGACGGCTGGGCGCCAACGGAGCATAGGCCATGGGGAGCCGGACGCCAGCCGGTGCAGTGCCCGACCATCGGCCCGCAGCCGCGGCGGCCATCCTTTGCGTCTTGGCTTCCGTATCCGCCGCCGTCAGTCAGGAGGCCCCGGGAATGACCGAGGGGAGCCAGCCCACCCGCCCACTCCTGGGGGTCATCCGCTGGGACATGTATAGCGGCCACCCTTACACCACCCAGAAGCAGGAGTTCGGGTTCCTCAAGCCCGAGAAGCACCACTGGCGGGCGCCTTTCTTCGTCCGACGCACCGGCGACCCGGAGGCCCCGCTGACCTTCAACCCCAACTACTTGCCGGAGCCTATTCAGGAGGCAACCGACGCGGAGATCGCTTTCGCCGCGTCGGGTGGCGTTGATTACTGGGCCTTCGGTCACCATGGCCGCCATCAACAGGTCCGCCGCGCCCTGCGCGACGGCCTTGAGGCCTACCTGCGCAGCCCGCTGAAGCCGCAGATCAACTTCTGCCTCATCGCCAATGCGGCAGCGATGGGCAGCGCCGAGTTCTGGGAGCCGGCCTCGGTGGTCCACACGGAGACTGAGATCCTGGAGGACTGGCGCCAGTATGTCGAGGAGTACATCGAGCTGATGCACGAGCCGACATACCAGCGCGTGCTTGGCGACAGACCCTTGCTCTGCATCTACCAGCCGAGCCTGCTCGGCCAGGGCCAACGGAAGGAGCCCGCGGCCCTCACGCTGGTGCAGGAAGCCATCGACCACCTCCGCAACCGACTGCAACAATCCGGTGCCGGCAACCCCTACCTCGTCGGGATGGTGAACAGCCGCCTCGAGATCTGGCGCACACTGGTCGCCGACGGCCTGCTCGACGCGGTCTCTCTGTACCACTACCGCTACGGGGTCCAGGGGGCGACGGAGCCCATTCCGTATGCTGATTTGTGGCCGGCCATCCGGCGCGACGTGCTCGACGGCCTTCTTGGCCAACCCGATCTGAGAGTCGTGCCGATCCTGATGTCGGGAGCCAACTGGATGCCGCGCGCGGAGAAGAGCCCCGAGACGTTCCCGGCCTGGGACTGGGCCGAGCCACTGCCGGGCGACCTGGCGCGGCACGTCACGGCGGGACTCGACTATGTAGCCTCGCACCCCGCGAAGTGTGAGGCCAACATGGCGATCATGTACGCCTGGAACGAGCACTCCGAGGGCGGGTTCCTCTGCCCGCTAATGGGTGATCCACCGGACTACCGCCCGGTGACCCGGCAGATCGACGAGTTGTCTCGCGCCCTTCGGGACTGGGTGCCGCCGGTCAACCGCCCCGGCGACTAGCCCGGCCTATTCACGACGAACGTCGTGGGCAACCCGCTCTTTTGAAAAAGAGCCGGTTTCCCGCGCCCTTCCGGCAGAAAACTCTGTTTCGGTGTGGATGCTTGGCGTGAAGCACACTGTGCTGCCGATGCCCCGACCCGGGGAGCACGGATGCAGGTCGGCAACGGCCTGTCCGCTGCTGCTGTTGGGGGCTCGGGCTGCAGGGCGTCGAGAATGATGCGGGCTAAGAGCGGCCTCGCCGGGTTACTGCTACTTCGGGCGCAGGACAATCGCGTCCACCCAGAGCGCCCAGCGTGGGTCGGGCACGTCGCGGCGGGCGGTGAGCCGGAGGCGGAAAGTGTGTTTGCCCTGCGTCAGGTCGACCTCGCCGAGGATGCTGGGCGGCTCGCCCAAGGCGGGGTAGGCCGGCAGCGTGGGAAGGGCGTCGTCGGCTACGGTCTCCTCGCCGCCGTCAAGGCTCCAGGTGAAGGGGGATAGGGACCTCGGCGCCTTCAGCCGCGAGAGCCCGTTTCCTGAGAAGATCAGGTCGTAGCGTCCATCGGCCGGTACGTCCAGGTCCACCCCTACCCAGTGGCCCTCATCCCCCGGGTCCTCGTCGCTCCAGATGTCGAGCGTGGCTCCGCCGGAGAAGTTCCCCTTCTGCGACAC
>CBFDAZ010000707.1:0-2940 GCA_965602825.1 uncultured bacterium | reverse complement strand
GGCAGACGCCGTCAACGAGGGCGTCAGGCGCGGGTATCGTGAGGGACTGCTGCGGAGATCGGTCCTTGCCAACCCACTTGACCGCTCGAGCAATACCGGGGACAACACGCCGGCAGTCATACATGTGCGTCTGGTTGAGGGAGACGTCTGCCGCTTGACGATCGCCCCCAAGGGCGGTGGGTGCGAGAACATGAGCGCCTCCTGGATGCTCACGCCCGCTCAGGGCCGTGCGGGGGTCGTGGACGCAATTGTGGGACGAATATGCGAAGCGGGCGGACGGCCCTGTCCGCCCTTAATCCTGGGCATCGGGATCGGGGGATCGTTCGAGCAGGCGGCGATCCTCGCCAAACGGGCCGCGGTACTTCCTGCTGTCGATGAGGTGAACCCGGATTCGGAACTCGCGGCGCTTGAGGCGGAGGTACTCGAGGCCGTGAACGCCACGGGGATCGGCCCGATGGGATTGGGCGGCCATACCACAGCGCTGGCGGTCCACATCGAGGCCTATCCCTGCCACATCGCCAGCCTCCCGGTGGCGCTCAACGTCCAGTGTCACTCGGCGAGGCACAAGACGGTAACGCTATGAGTCGGGGCGACCAGCCGCCAACCGTCCTCCTGGAGACGCCTCTGAGCCACGAGGCCGCAATCAACCTGCGCGCCGGCCAGCGCGTTCTGATTGGTGGTACGGTCTACACAGCCCGTGATGCAGCCCACCAGAGGCTGATCGAGTTGGCTGACGCGGGCGCGGCTTTTCCGTTTGACTTGGAGGGCCAGGTCATCTACTACTGCGGCCCAACACCGGCTCCGCCGGGCAGGCCGATCGGGTCCGCGGGGCCCACCACCGCCTCGCGCATGGACGCCTACGCTCCTGGGTTGCACGCGTTGGGTGTGCGGGCCACCATCGGCAAGGGGCCGCGGGGCACTGAACTCCGTGCGGCTCTGGTCCAGCATGGCGCAGTCTACCTCGCCGCGGTCGGTGGCGCCGGAGCCCTCCTGGCCGAGTGTGTGGTGGCCGCCGAGGTGGTGGCCTTCCCCGAACTGGGCCCCGAGGCGATAAGGCGGCTGGTCGTGAAGGACTTCCCCGCCATCGTCGCCTATGACGCGCACGGGAAGAGCGCTTTTGCGGACGCGGATTCGTGAACTGCTGAAGGAGCACCCATGTCTGCACAGACGACCGAACGAACCCTGATCCTAATCAAACCGGACGGTGTGAAACGCGGCCTGGTGGGACGCGTCATCTCCCGTTTCGAGGCGGCTGGCTTCACGCTCGTGGCCATGCGCTTCGGAGAACTCCCGCGCGAGACGGTTGAAGAGTTCTACGGAGAGCACCAGGGGAAGGTGTTCTACGAGCCATTGGTTGACATGATGAGCGCCGACCCGGTGACCGCGATCGTCTTCGAGCGTCCGGAGGCGATCGCCAGGGCTCGCCAGCTTGTCGGGGCGACAAACCCGGCGGAGGCAGCCCCGGGCACGATCCGTGCTGACCTCGGGCTGGACGGTCGTAACAACACCGTCCACGCCTCCGACTCGCCGGCCTCCGCCGAACGGGAGATCCGGCTGCTGCTGCCGGAGGCGCTTGACTAGCGTACACCAAGAGGAGAGCAGGCAGATGACTGCGCGCGACATCATGTCCACCGACGTAGTGATGCTCAACGAAGGTGCCACCATCCGCGAAGCCGTGGCGCTGCTCAACAGCACCCACCATGGAGCTCTGCCGGTGGTCAACGACGCGGACGAGGTCGTGGGCGTCCTGTCGTATCAGGACGTCATGCGGCTGGCCTTGCCCGAGTACCTCGACGGCGTGGACTTGAGCTTCCTGCCTGCCTCCTCCGGTTTCTTCCCCAAGTCCGGCGAGTACGAGAGCTTGGGGGAGGTGCCGGTCAAAGAGGTCATGCGTCCGGGCTACCTTCCCGAGGTGCGCCCCACTGAGCCTGTGGCGGAAGTCGCTCGGACGATGTTGAAGCTGCACGCCCGACGCGTGGTCGTCGTCGAGAACCGCAAGCTCGTCGGCATCATCACGCGGGGTGATGTTGTCCGCGCCATCGTCGAGCCCTCGATACGAGAGCAGGACAGAGAGAACCAATGACCCCACCCCAGTGGGCTGCCACCATCATCTTCGTCGGCGCCTATTTCCTGATTGCCTCCGAACGCGTCCACAAGACGACGGCCGCCCTGTGTGGCGCTGCTCTCATGCTGCTCATGGGGATTCTGACGCAGGAAGAGGCCTTCCACGGTCACGGCCATGTCCACGGGGTCGACTGGAACACGATCCTGCTGCTCATCGGCATGATGACGATTGTCGCCATCACCAAAGAGACCGGCATCTTCGAGTGGATCGCCATCAAGTCCGCCAAGTGCGCCCGCGGCCAGCCGATGGCCATCGTTGCCCTGCTTTCCCTGGTCACCGCGGTGCTGTCGGCACTGCTCGACAATGTCACCACCGTGCTTCTGGTCGCGCCTGTGGTCATCGTCATCTGCCGCACAATCGAGAACGATCCTGTCCCCTACCTGATCTGCTGCATCCTCGCCTCGAACATCGGCGGTACGGCAACCCTCATCGGCGATCCGCCGAACATCATGATCGCTTCGGTCGCGACTCTCACCTTCGTGGACTTCCTGAAGATCAACGGGCCTGTCATCATCGTCGTCTTCGTTGTGTACCTGGCCGTTGTGCGAGTTGTACTGGGACCGCGGCTGAAGGTCAGTGAGGAGTGCCGGCTGCGCGTCCTGGAGTTCGACGAATCGAAGACGATCCACGATCCGAAGCTGCTGGTCAAGTGCCTTGCCGTCATCGGCCTGACCCTTGGCGGCTTCATGATCCACGGGAATGTTGGCCTCGAGCCGGCCACCATCGCCCTGGCGGGCGCCGCTCTGCTGCTGGTGCTGTACGGTAAGAGCCCCACCAAAGTGCTGGAAGAGGTCGAATGGCCCACCATCTTCTTC
>CBFDAZ010000706.1:0-2967 GCA_965602825.1 uncultured bacterium | reverse complement strand
CTGGTTGCCAGAGGCCGGCACGGCCTGCTCTGGAAGCTCGCACTCGCAGGATTCGCCGTAGAGCTGGCCTGGTCAACGGCAAATGGGGCGCTGGGCTGGACCGTACACAGTGTGATCTCCGGTCAGATGGCCCACCTGGGCATGTCGCTCCTGGCGTTGGCTCTCCCGTGCTTCTGGCTGGCAGCAATGGGCTTCGCGTTCGGGGAGAGGCTGACTGCCGCGCGACGGAAAGCGCTGGAGGAGCACTGACGAGCGACGGGGAGGCATGTGCGTGATAGGCAGACTCAATCTGGTTGTCCTCTGCCTTGTCGGTGTGACTGTCGCTGCCATCACAGGCTGCGGCAAACGCCAGCCACCAAGCCAAGTGACGCCACCGCAAGTCGAGCCGCCGAAGGCGCCGGTCAACGCGGCCCCCGCCGGCCCCATGGAGGTGCCTGACTACCCCGAGCCGGCGGACAACGGCTTCGAGGCACTCGCGACCGCTGCCGAGGAACTGCGCGACGCCGAGGGCGTTATCGGCCAGGCTTATGGGCTCGCCTGGGATCGGGGCCCCCCCCAACGCGACCCACTTCTGCGTGAGCACGCCGAGACCCTCGACGCCGCTCGCGCAGCCCTCGACAAGCCGTGCTTGCACCCCAAACCACAAAGCATCGACGAACTCTGGCCCTATCTGTCCGACTTCCGCGCATTGGCCCGGCTGCTCGCCCTGGAGGGACGTTCGTATGAGAGAGCCGGGCTCCACGCGGATGCGGCGCAGTCCTATGCCGCGGTTCTCAAGCTGCCGCCGATTGCTGCCCGAAACGGCGTCATCGTGCACACGCTGGTCGGGATCGCCATCACAAACAGCGTTGCCCCAGACCTCGCCCGCTGCATTGGGTCGCGCCAGTTGTCTGAGGACGCTCTGGAGACGCTGCGAGTGAAGCTAGAGAAGGCCCTCGAAGACCGGGTCTCCTGGCGCGAAACGCTGGCCATGGAATGGTACTTCGAAGACATGCTGATTGGGCACATGGAAGCCGGCAAGGTTGATCCCGAACAGGTAATCGAGCTGTTGCACCCGTCACCGCCGAAACGAGCGGTGCAGCAGTCGGACTACGACGAGGCCCGGGCCGAGATCACCGAAAAGCTCGGAAGAGCGATTGAGGATGCGCAGAAACCGTATTGGCAGCGTACGTACGAGATTCCCGAGCCCACCACGCTCCTGGGCCAGGTGCTCATGCCCATCTTCGGCAAGGCTGGCCGGAAGGTGGCGGAGCGCGATGCCGTGCTCCTCGGCCTCCGCATCCAGGTCGCCGTCGAGTCTCACCACATGGAGCGAGGGGCGTTACCGAAGGCGCTGTCTGATCTTGCTCCGAGATATCTATCCGACGTCCCGCCCGATCCGTTCACTGGCAACCCTTTCCGCTATCGGCCGACTGACGGCAGCTATCTCCTGTACAGCGTTGGCCCGGACGCCAAGGACGACGGCGGCGCCCCACTCGACCACACGACTAACGAGGGAGATATCGTGATCTGGCCGTGGGACAAGATGCGGCAGCGGAAGGACGAGCCAGCGCCGGGAGCGTGACGGCGGCGGACGCAAGTGCGTAGGGCGGCGTGACCGTCGCAGAGAGCCGCCCGAGCACCCAGACGGGGTCGGCAAGCCGTGATCGCAGTGCCGGACAAGTCGTGGAGACACCGGGAGGAGGAGGGCTGTGTGTCATGCGTAGACTCAATCTGGTTGTGTTCTGCCTCGTGGGTGCGGCTCTGGCCGCTGTCACCGGCTGCAGTAAACGTCAGCAGGCAGCCCAGGTGACCCCGCCGACAGCCGAGCCGCCGAAGGCGCAGGTCAAGCCGGCCCCCGCCGGCCCCATCGAGGTGCCCGAGTACCCCGAGCCGGCGGACAACGGCTTCGAGGAACTCGCGGCCGCCGCCGAGGAGCTGCGCGGCGCCGAGGGCGACATCGGTGAGGCCTACAAGCTCGCGTGGGATCAGGACAATCCGCTGGCGGACAAGGTGCTGGCCGACCATGCAGCGACCCTCGCCCGTGCGTGCGATGCGCTCGCCCGCCCGTGTCTGCTGCCACGCCCACAGCGCCAAGACGAGAAGTTCCGCTATCTCAGCGGTGCCCGGAGGCTGGCCCGACTCCTGGTCCTCGAGGGGCGCTCTCATGAGAGGCACGGACGCCACCACGATGCGTGCGGCTCCTATCTGCGAGCACTGCAGTTGGCAAGCGTCAGCGTCAAGAATGGCGTCTTCGTCCACGTGTTGGTCGGCTTCGCGGTCGTGGGCATCGCGGCACCCGATCTGGCCCGTTGCATCGGATCGGGGGAGCTTTCCGGAGAGGCTCTCCAGCATGCCAGCGCGGCCCTCACAGAAGCCTGGCAAGACCGAGCACGGCTTGCGGAGGCAGTGGCGATCGAGTGGGCGTGGGTGGATGGATGGTTCGCCAGCAAGGAGTTGGCGGACAACTGGCCTGCAGCGGAGATCGAACGCGGTCGAGAGGAGTACCGGGCGATCATGAGTGAGGCAGTTCAGCGGTTGGCGAAGCCCTACTGGGAACTGAAGGGCGGTCCGCCACTGCCAGAGCCTCAGACGGAGTTGGGACAGGCTGCGGTGCCCATGTGGGTCCGCTGCGGCATGAGGGAGGCGGAGCGAGACACGTGGCTGTGCGGACTGCGCATCCTGGCCGCTATTGAGTCGTTCCGCGAGCAGCGTGCGGCATTCCCGAAGTCTCTGTCCGAACTGGCGCCGGATTACCTTGCTGACCTGCCTGTAGATCCGTTCACCGGCAAGCCTTTCCGGTATCGGCCGACTAACGGCAGCTACGCCCTGTACAGCGTTGGCCCGGACGCCAAGGACGACGGCGGCGCCCCACTCGATCGCGGGACGAACGAGGGAGATATCGTGATCTGGCCCGTCGAGGGGTGAGTTGAGGGCTTCAGGTAAGGCCCCGCGCATCTGAATAGGAATCCACGATCCCCGAGGGCT
>CBFDAZ010000705.1:0-2973 GCA_965602825.1 uncultured bacterium | reverse complement strand
GCCGACAGCTACCTGGCGGACCGGATCGCCGAGCTGAAGGGAAAGGCCTTCCTCTCGAATTCCGACGCTCATTCCCTTCCGCGCATCGCCCGCGAGTACAACATCCTCCGCATGGAGGAAGCGACCTACCAGGAGTTCGTGATGGCGCTCCGGCGGGAGAACGGGCGGGCCGTGGTGGCGAACTACGGCCTCGATCCGCGCCTGGGCAAGTACCACCGCACGCGCTGCGAGGAGTGTGACTGGATCGCCACCCAGCAGCCGCCGATCACCTACTGCGAGCACTGCGGCAGCGTGAAGGTGACCATGGGCGTCCTCGACCGGATCGTCCAGATACAGGATACCTTCGAGCCCGACCCGCCCGACCACCGACCCGCCTACCACTACCAGATTCCGCTGCAGTTCGTGCCCAAGGTGGGCAGCGTGCGGCTCAATCGGTTGATCAACCGCTTCGGTACGGAGATGGCGGTTCTCCACGAGGCGACGCCGCAGGCCCTGGCGCAGACGATCGGTACGCAGATCGCCGACCTCATTGTCCGGGCGCGGGAGGGAAAGCTGACCGTCCAGGCGGGGGGCGGCGGGCGCTACGGACGCGCGATCGCCGATGCCTCGGACAGCCAGTTGGGCCTGCCGGGACTGGGCCCATCAAAGGAGGATGAGTAATGCTGGTGCACTGCCTGCTCGCAGCTGTTGTGCCGGGCCTCTGCTTCGCTGAGGAGCCGGGCGATCTCGATCCCGGCCGGAACCTGGCCCTCGGCAAGCCGGTGACCTACCTGCCGGCTGCCGACTACCGTTTGACCGCCAAGGGCGATACCGATGCGACCGACTTGACGGACGGGGAGCTGACCAAGCGCGAAGACCAGCACATGTGGTTTGAGTCGGGCGCCGTCGGCTGGTCGTACCCGGGCCGCGTGAACCTGGCGGTGGACCTGGGAGAGGCCCAACCGATCGACGGGGTGGCGATCCGCTTCCTGGGCGGCTCGCCTCAGGCCGGCATCTGCCTGCCGGGCTGGGTCGAGGTGATGGTGAGCGAGGCGCTCGAAGGACCGTACTACAAGGTCGCGGAGTTCTCGAAGTGGACGCCGGGCGACAGGGAGCGATACGGGATCCCGCGCTACGAAGGCCAAGCGTGGGTCCATCGGCTGCGGTTTGCCGATCTCGCAACGCGGGGGCGCTGCGTGGGCATTCGCTTCTATGGCGCCGGCCTGACGTGCTCCGACGAGTTGTATGTCCTCAAGGGCGACCACGATCCCGACGCGGTCGAGATCGACCCGGCATCGGTGACCGACTTCACCGTGACAGACGCCGCGATCTACTTCCACAAGCCGGTAGCGCACGTGACGAGCAACATCGTGACACCGGTGCCCATCGGCTGGCTGGCGGCAGAGTCTGGTATCGAGACGCCGAGCAGTGTGAGCCTGACGCTGCCCAACGGCATCGAGGTGCTGGGCGGCAGCGTCGGAGGTGTCGGGCTGGAGGAGGCCGGGACAAGAGCGGGTGCGGCCGGCACAACCTACACGTGGACGATGGAGGCGAAACAGGCTTCGACGAAGACATTGGGCCGGCTGTACGTGAGGGGCGCGCCGGAGGAGGGCCTGAAGCCGGAGTTGACCTATCAGGTCACCCGCGGTGCGTACCAGTCGGCGTTGATTACCTACCCCATCGAGATCATCGAGATCCCGGAGCAGCCCGTCATGCCCCAGCGCTTGATGACGAGCCTGTCCTGGTGGGGCATCGGCGCCACCAAGGCCTGGCCCGAGTGGGACGAAGCGTTCCGGCGCCTGGGCTTCAACACCGTGCCCGCGTCCAGCACGTGGCTCGACCCGGAGGACCAGGAGACACTCGACTTCGTCGCCCAGGTCCGCGAGGCGGGCTACAAGATCCAGACCATCGATTCGACCTGGCACCGAATGCTCAGCCGGCACAAGAACGATCCCGAGATCTACTGCCAGTTCGAGGATGGCACGAACGGCAGCCGCCTCTGTCCCTCCTATCGAGGGCCGTACTACGAAGAGGAGCTGCAGCGTGTGGAGACGGCGGTCAAACTGCTGGAGCCGAGCTACCTGCATTGCGACATTGAGCTGTGGGGCTGGCAGGGGCCCGTCGATGCCGAGAAGTGCACCCGCTGCCAGGCCGACAAGGAGAAGCTGGGGATCGCCACGTGGGAAGACTGGAAGCTGGAGAAGGGCAAGGAGATGTGGCGCGATCTCCACAACGCCGTACAGGAGGCGGTGGAGCAGGCCGGCGGGCCGCCGTGTGAGATGGGGGTCTACGACTTCCGCCCCGGCCAGGCGTATCAATACTTCTGGCCCTTCGATGACCTGTATCCCGGCACGATGCAGAGCGGCCAGGTCAGCACCTACACGCCGCTGGAGCCGTTCCACATCGAGCTGGTCGGCAACGAGGCTCGCGAGGACCGAGAGAAGCTGCCGCGGAGCGACCAACTGCCCTGGATCACACCCGGCGATGCAGGCACCTTCTCGGGCGAGGTCTTTTTCTATGCGTTGCTTGAGTGCTTCTGCAACGGATCCAGGGGCGTGAACTTCTGGAGCGGGCGCGTGTGGGACGCGGATCTGCTCGCCAGCTACGCCCGGGCGATCCGTGCGGTGGCGCCGGTTGAGGATGTGTTGGTGGATGGGGACCTGTTCCCGCCTGAGGTCGAGGGCGAAGGCCGCGTTTCGGGCATGAGAGACGGCGATGACGTGGTGCTGTTGGTGGCGGACTACCACGGCGATACGGATGGAACGGTCACCGTGAGGCTCAAGCTCGACAAGCCGAGGCGTGTGCTCGACCTGGACCGGAAGGAGGAGGTCGGCCAGGTCGAGGCGGGCGAGACGGAGTTCGCGGTGGACTTGGGCGAGGAGCGGGCGAGGATCCTGCATCTGCGGCCGTGAGAGCAAGCTCGGGGGCCGACTTAACTGCCGGGCGCCATGAATGTTGTTTGTCGAAGTCGCATATCGGAAAAATTGTCACTTA
>CBFDAZ010000704.1:0-2982 GCA_965602825.1 uncultured bacterium | reverse complement strand
GGACACTATCCAGCCTCCCGTACACGCTCGCCCAGACCTTCTGCCGGGTGCTCCTGCGAAACGTGGTCAGAAAGGTGCACATGTCTGCGGCTAGGCTGAGCACGACAAGCGGGCCAACCATATCGCGTACCGATTCAGCAAAGAGAGGTCACATACCTTGGCCCGCCCGCGTATCGCCCGGACAATGAGCCTCAGTCGCGCCTCGCCCCCAACCCGCCCGTGGACTCAACCTCGGCCGCACGGCCCCGGTTAGATTGGGCTGACGAGTCGTCCCTCGGACTCCAGACGTTACACATCGGCAAGCCGAGTTTCCCTCTTCTGAGCTAACGCGTACCTGCAAATGCGGTATGGGCGGTACAGGGCGCGTGCTTCGGCTTGCGCCTTGATCTTACACTTACCCCTCGACCGCAGCACTTCGCGGCGCCGTCCGGTGTGCTGCGTCCAGGAGGAGTCAAGCGCGTGCGCTCCATCCCCTGTCCGCTCTGCGGTTCGACTGCCCACAGAGTCGTCTCCCGATTGGCCGGTCCTTACAGCTTCCGCGTCCGCAACGTGATCTGCCGGGAGTGTGGCTTCCTGTTTCGTGCTCAGCCCTGGGACGAGAAGGAGGCCGGGGAGTTCCACCGGCGGCTCTCGCGCCATCTGGCGGCGCGAAACGGCAAAGCCACCAACTTGCGCGAGCTGGGCGTGGACCAAGAGCGCAGAGCCCGACGTCGGCTGCGTTGGCTGAGAGCTTACGTCCCTGCACCGGCCAGGGTGCTGGGCCTGGGGGATGGCAGCAACGTGTTCGCCGAGGCTGCGCGCGCGGTCGGGTTCGACGCGTCCAGCGTCGACGGTGGTCGCTCGGCTGTTGCGGCCGCTGGGCGCCAGACGGTGCCCGGACCGGCAGGGCTCCCGGAGAGCGCGGATTGGCTTCCGGAGTCCTTCGACGCGGTAGCCCTGTTCTCGGTCCTGGAGCACGTACCCGACTTGCACCAGGCAATCGCGATGGTGAGCCGCCTGCTGAAGCCGGACGGGTACTTGATCGTCGAGGTTCCTGACACGATGCGCATGGAGGTCAGCCCCAAGGAGTACTTCCTGCCCGACCGCAACTGGCACTTCACTGCGCGCAGCCTGGAGCTGCTACTTGCGAAGCACGGCCTGGCGGAGGGCGACCTCCTCCAGCGACACACCGGCGACGGGAACGTGCTGTTCGCGGCGACCCGCAAAGGCAGTGTCCCGGACGAGATCTGCATCAGGAACCCGCTGGAGTACCAACGTGTGCTGGCCTACCTGCAAGAGGCGCGGTGGAACAGGCGTCTTAGCCCCGAGGTCCTGTCGCGGGACGTGCTTTCATTGTGTCTGGGGCCGTGGTTAGGCATGCGCGCGTTCCTGGCGCTTCAGTCGGTCGCGTATCGTCTCACACGGCGCCCCGGAGACACGCCGACGGAAGCGCTGCTTGGCGATGGCGTGCCGGTGCACGACCGGGCCGCTCCCTGAGAGACGGTACTGAGCTGCCCGTTGCCAGTTGGCCCACCGGAAGACAAGCCACCAGTCAGCCACTCGTCAGATGCCCCTGATCTTGCATGCCACATCGGCCCCGACATTCGGCGCCGTTACGCGGAGCGTGCTGCCGGTGCACATGGCCCGCTCCTTGTCGGCGCGCAGCCCGGTCCTTGTGTCGTACCAGACGATCTCGTACTCGCCGTCCCGGAGACCCTTCAGGCTGAAGCGGGCGCCGACTACCGGGTCAATCGGCTGCTCGTGGGTGCGGTTATACCAGTTGCTGGCAACGTTGTGCAGCCACAGGATCGCGTAGTCGTCGGTCTGCAGGCCGAGGACCTCGAGGCCCGTCTCATACCGCGGGTCAACGCAGCCGCGGAAGCGGTACTCGGAGACCTCGATCCAGTCGTCGCCTTCATTGCGCAAGCTGATCGAGTGTGATCCGGGAGGAATCTCGACGGTGTAGTCCGCGTCGTACAGGCTCTGCCAGAGCCCAAACTCCTCGCGCCAGTTTGTCTCCCTGTAGTCGCCCTCACCGGGCGGGCCGGCCTTTAACTCCTGCTCCCAGGCGGCCCGGCCATCGATCAGCACCTGGAGCAGAGCCCGGACGCTCACCTCGCGCACGTGCAGCACGAGTTGGCCGCCCTGTGGGCACGTGACCCGGAAGCGAAGCGGCCGACGTTCCTTCGGCTTTGAGGGCGCGTAGAGGAACGAGCTGAACTGCCCCTTACCGACCAGCCGGCCTTCGGGCTTGACGGTGAAGTCGGCCCCCGTCGCCCGGCCCCAACCCATGCCGCTCTTAATCGACAGATCGCGCCACGGTTCACCAGGCGCCGCCGGTCTCTCCGGGGTCGTTGCGTCTGCCAGCCTGAAGTTGAGCGTGTGCCACGGCACATCATCAACAAAGCGCTTCAGAGCGCGGAACTCGCGATACAGGTTCAGCGGATGAACGTAGCCATCCCAGTACCACACCATCGCGCCGCCCATCGAACGGCTGGCGAGGGCAGACCAGAGGCCGTTGTGCAGGTTGGTGCCATGGCCCTCGGGGTCGTGCTTGCTGTCGCCGCTCTGCCAGTCGATGCCGAACTCGCCGACGAGGTGGGGCTTGCGGTGGCGCTCCGTATGCTCGCGGCAGAGGCGGGAGACCTCAGCGACACAGTCGCGACGCCGGTCCTCGGTGCCGTAGGTGTGTGACTGGGTGTAGTCGATCTCGGGGATGCGCCATACCTCGTCGTAGCCATAGGTGGTGGTGATGAGATGCCTGTAGGGATCGATGCTGCGGAGGTGGGCCGCCATTTCCGCGACCCAGTCGGCCGGCGCCACGACCTCATTCCAGAACTCAAACGAGAGCACGTGTGTGCTCCAACCATAGCGGGCGACATAGTACCGCAGACGCCGTTTGTACAGCTCCCGGGCCTCGGCGTTCGTCCAGAATTCGGCTGGCTTCTCGCAGGGGCCCCCATTGGCCGCGTTGTAGGGGCTCTGATTCCAGCACTGCTCTCC
>CBFDAZ010000703.1:0-2994 GCA_965602825.1 uncultured bacterium | reverse complement strand
AACTGGCGGTCAGTGCTGACGATCGTCAAGCCCGACACCGTGGTTCGCTGGCATCGCAAGGGCTTCAGGCTCTACTGGCGCTGTAAGTTCAGGCGGAGAGGCCCAGGTCGCCCTCCAGTCAGTCCTGAGATCCGAGAGCTCATCCGCCAGATGGCTGAAGCCAACCCCCTGTGGGGAGCGCCTCACATCCATAGGGAATGGGTGTGCGGGAGGTGCTGATCTCTCGCCAGAGGCCATAGCAGAATCCGTTCGTCGAAAGGCTCGTCGGCTCCCTGCGGCGAGAGTGCTTGGACCACGTCATCATCCTCAGTGAAGACCACCTTCGCCGCATCCTCCGTGAGTACGTCAACTACTACCACCAGGACCGGACCCACTACTCACTCGACAAGGACACGCCATTCCACCGTCCCGTTGAGCCGAAGCCGTCGGTTACGGCCCGGCTTGTTGCGCTCCCGCGTCTCGGCGGGCTTCCATTGGGGGAGCAGCCTTCGTGACGGAAGCGCAACCGCGTGATCGCAGTGGGCCCGGCCAGGGCGGAGAACTGCGATGCGGAGTAGACTTGCTGGTAAGCGACCTTCCAGAAGAACGGCATGCAGTTGTTGGCCCCGCCCTCGCGGTTCTCCGGGGCGTTTGGCGTCGTGATCAGCAGGGCGCATCTGCGACTCCCCGCCGCAGTCGTGCCGATAACTAGGAGGAGCCCCAACGGACCCGCAAGGGATCTCGTACTCGCCCCTCTCTCATGCTGTTCTTTGGGCGCTCTCCGTTGCTTTGGCGGCGATTCGTTGCCCTCCTCGCGCTGACTTTTCCAGGCGATGTGAACACCCTCTTACACTCCCGGGGCGTCGTCGAGGATTCAAGCGAGGAACTCTGACAGGAGCGGCGTCAACGGCTCCGGCAGCGCCGGCACCAAGTACCGAACCAGGAGCGACGCAGCCTTCCCGCGCATCCTCGAGCACCGAGGCGGAGAGCTAACGGACGATCTGAGAAGACGACCCGGGTGACCGTCTGCTCTCTTCACCCGCGAAGGTCAGAAGCCACGCGCGGCGGAACCGGCATCTGGATGCACCGACACCCGGTCTGCCGCGCGGTCGGTCGCGCTTCTCCCCGATCGGTAGGTGACCGGGTCGGACTCATTCGGAGAGGACGCATGCAATGACATCTCGCAGCAAGGCCATCCGTCTTGGCAGGCGCGCGTTCGTCAAGAGGTCGCTCGTGGCGGGTGGGGCCGTAGCGATGCCGTGGCTCATCCCCTCGCGCGCTTTCGGCAGGGACGGGGCCGTGCCCCCCTCGGAGCGGATCACGCTGGCAGGCATCGGCATCGGCCCGCGCGGCAAGCACGTATTGCAGGGGATCCTCCCGGAGCCGGACGTGCAGTTCCTGGCGATCTGCGACGTCCGCGCCGACCGGCGGGAGTCGGTCAAGGCCATGGCCGACGCCCACTACGGCAACACCGACTGCGCCATGTACCGGGACCTGCGGGAACTCCTCGCCCGGGAGGACATCGACGCCGTCCTGATCGCGACGGGGGACCGATGGCACGCGGTGGGGTCGATCATGGCGGCGAAGGCCGGGAAGGACGTGTATAGCGAGAAGCCCTGCGCGCTCACCATCGGTCAGTGCCAGGCCCTCGCAGATTGCATGCGCCTGTATGGGCGCGTGTATCAGGCCGGCACGCAGCGCCGGAGCGTTCCCAACTTCCTGGCCGCCGTGCACCTTGCCCACAGCGGGAAGCTGGGCAAGGTCCACACGATGCACGCCTCCAGCTATCGACCCCACGTCACCCACGAGTGGCTCCCCGCCGAGACCGAGCCGGACAGAGATGTGATCGACTGGGACCTGTGGCTTGGGCCGGCCCCGTGGCGGCCGTACAACCAGGCCTACGTCAACGGAGGCTGGCGGGGTCACTACGACCTCGACTCCGGCGCGCGACTGCTGGACTGGGGCGCCCATACGATAGACCTCTGCCAGTGGGCCAACCAGAGCGACGACACGCTCCCCATCACCTACGAGACGCTGGAGGACAAGATCAGGCTCGAGTACGCCAACGGCGTGACCCTCCTCCTCGATTTCCTGGACGAGCCCTTCGGGAATCGTGACCCCCACTATGGCACATCGAGGGGGACGTGCCCGGTGCGGTTCGAGGGCGATGAGGGCTGGGTGGAGACGGGGGACAGCGGCGAGATCGCCGTGCATCCGGACTCGCTCCGGTCGGAGCTGATCGGGTTCGAGCGGATGGCGGGGACCGACTCGACGCGGCACAGCCGCAACTTCTTCGACTGCATCAAGTCGGGCGTGCAGCCGAATGCCAACGCCGACATCATGCGCCGCTCTCACATCGCCTGCTACGCGGCTGCGCTCTCGTGGGAGCTTGGCCGGAAGCTGACCATTGACCCGGAGACCGAGACCTTCGTGAACGATGATGAGGCCAACAGGCTACGGCACCGCGCTATGCGCGCGCCGTGGCATCTGTGAGCCGAGGAGTGAAGGGATGACTTGCCAACGGCGAGCCACTGCTGTCCTTGCAGTTGCCATCTTGTTGCTGTGTTCCGTGGCGCTCCATGGTCAGGAGGCGGATGAAAGGCAGCAACTCATAAAGGTGCTGTCTTCAGATGCAGACACCTTCGCCAAGGCCCGGGCGTGTCAGCGCCTCGCGGCCATCGGCAGCCCCGAGGCCCTGCCGGCGCTGGCGGCGTTGGTGGCCGACGAGAAACTCAGCGCCTACGCGCGGTCTGCATTGGAGACCATTGGTGGGCCGAGCGCCGGCGCCGATCTGCTGGCTGCCGCCCTGTTCCTCAAGGGCGAACTCCTCGTAGGGGCCGTCAACTCGCTCGGGGTTGTACGGGAGGAACGAGCCGTCAAGCCGCTCGAGGGGTCGGCGCGCGCGGCCGATGCTGACCTGGCGGCTGCGGCGCTGGCCGCCCTGGGCCGGATCGCTACGCCCGCGGCGAGAGAGGCACTACTGCGGTCGCTGATGGAGGGCCCTGCCGAGCGGCG
>CBFDAZ010000702.1:0-3003 GCA_965602825.1 uncultured bacterium | reverse complement strand
CTGTGCCTGGAGTGCAGCCGGCAACTGCCGGCGAGTGGGTCGTGAGGTGCGCTGTGAACCACATCGAGCGTGTGATGAAGGCCTTCCGCTTCGAGGCGCCCGACTGCCTCCCCCTCGAAGCCCACGATGTCCCGCACGTCTACGACGCCTACGACACGCTGGACCCGGCCGCGGTGAAGCTGGTGCCGGGGACGGAGTCCTTCGACTCACTGCGGGTGACCTACCACTGGACCTTCACCGACGAGGGGCAGAACGCCGGCGGGGAGCGGCTGCGGCGGGACGAATGGGGCTGTCTGCAGCGGGTGCCCGCCGAGACGCAGACCGCCTACGAGGTGCTCGAGAAGCCTCTGGCCGATCCGAAGGCCCTCGAAACCTACGTATTCCCCGAGCCGAGTGTCAGCGATCCGTTCTTCGAGCGGATCGAGAAGATCATCAGTACACATTACTCTGACCACTTCGTCTGTGGCTACGTAGATCCCGGCCCCCTGCTGGTCGCCTTCAACCTGCTGGGGTACGACGGCCTGCTGATGCGTCTCGCCGATGACGTCGAGCAAGTGGCCGAGATCGTCGCGGAAATTGTGGAGTTCCAGAAGGGCATCATCGACCGCTTCGCTCGCGTCGGTGTGCACATGGTCGCAATCATCGACGAGTTCGCGGGGACGGACGGACTGATGTTCTCGCCCCAGCTCTGGCGAGAGCGTTTCGCGGGCGTTTACGGGGACCTATTCCGGCACATCCAATCCCGCGGGTTGCTCGCGGGTTGCCTGTTCGACGGCGACATCACCGCCATCCTGGACGATTACCTGGCGCTCGGGCCGGACGTGGTCGAGATCGTCCAGCCGAACCTGGTGGGCATCGAGACGTGGCGAGAGAAGCTGAGAGGCAGTATCGCCGGCAAGGCCTCGGTGGACATGATGACCACGCTGGCGACGGGCTCGCCCGAGGCGTGCCGGGCCGAGGCCACGCGGCTCGTCGAAGCCCTGGCCACGCCGGAGGGTGGCTTCATGGGTATCTCGCTCCGGTGGCACCGGCCCGAGTACCCCACAGACAACGTCCTGGCGGTCGCCGAAGCATTCAACACGTACCGGGGATGCGCCCGGCACTGAGGTGAGGGATGGCGGAGTTCGACTCGATCATCATCGGCGGCGGCCATAACGGCCTCGTGTGCGGAGCGTACCTGGCGAAGCACGGCCTGCGCGTGCTGGTGCTGGAACGACGCGACGTGGTGGGCGGCTGTTGCACGACGGAGGAGGCGGTTCCCGGCTGTTCGGGCTTCAAGGTCAACCGCGGTGGAGTCGATCACCAGCACATGTGCTCCGGCCCGGTGCCACAGGAGCTGGAGCTGGAGAAGTACGGTCTGGAGTACCTCTGGCACGAGCCGCTGTGGTTCTTCCCCTACGACGACGGCTCGAGCTGGCTGGTGTGGCGGGATGTAGACCGGACGTGTGAGGAACTGGCGACCTTTGCCCCGCAGGAGGTGGAGAACTACCGGCGTTGGCACGGCTTCTGGGAGCAAGCGCTCCATCTACTGGAGGCCCTGGATGTGGGTCCGCCGCCGTCGATGGCCGATCTTCTGGCGTCTACTGAGACGGCGGAGATGCAGGAGCTGTACCGGGCGCTCGTGACCCCGCCGATTGTCTTCATCGACCGGTTCTTCGACGACGATCGCCTGAAAGCCGCCATGGCGTGGTGGGCGGTGCAGACGGGGACGCCGCCAACCCGGCCCGGATCGACGCTCGCCATGAGCCTGCAGTCGGGCAGCCACCTCTCCGGCAGTGCCCGGCCCAAGGGCGGATCGGGTGCGCTCTGTCAGGCGCTTGCCAAGGTTATCACTCGCGGCGGCGGCGAAGTGCTGCTCGGACAACACGTGACGCGAGTACACATGAAGAACGGCCGAGCCTCGGCAGTCACCACGGAATCCGGCGACACATTCGAGGCGGGCAAGCACATCGTATCGGCAATCGACGCGCGCCGGCTATTCCTCAGTCTCATGGAAGAGGCGGACGTGCCCTCCGGCCTCTTGCGGCGGGCGAACCAGATTTCGGTGACCAGCGCGTCGCTGTTCAAGGTCGATCTGGCGCTGTCCGAACGTCCCGTCTTCGACCGCTACGGGGCGCGTCCGGAGCAGACGATTGCCTCACCAATCATCGCGCCCTCTCTGCGCTACGTCTACGATGGCTGGATCGACATCGTCAGTGGGCGCCCGTCGCGCCAGCCCGGGCTGTGGTGCGCTTGCTGTACGACATTGGACCCGTCCCTGGCTCCCGAGGGCAATCACACGCTCTGGCTGTCCCAGTTCGCTCCGTTCACGCTGGCGTATGGGAAGTCGTGGGACGAGATTCGGCAGCAGGTTGCGGATGACGTCGTCAAGGTCTTCAGCCGCTATGCCCCGAACACCAAGGACGCGGTTCTGGGGCGACTGATAACGTCGCCCCTGGACTGGCACCGGCTAACCGACAACATCAACGGCTGCGCCTGGCACGTGGATATGGAGATGCACCAGGCGTGGGGACTGCGGCCACTACCGGAACTCTCAGACTACCGCACACCGATAGCGAACCTGTACCTGACCGGGAGTGGCTCGCATCCCGGCGGGGGCATCACCGGGCTCCCCGGCCGGAATGCGGCGCTCGAGATTCTCCGCGACCTCGGCCACCACTCGCCCCG
This sequence comes from uncultured bacterium, assembly GCA_965602825.1. Taxonomy (GTDB): domain Bacteria; phylum Armatimonadota; class Zipacnadia; order Zipacnadales; family VGFC01; genus CBFDAZ01. The sequence goes on along the minus strand of CBFDAZ010000702.1, from coordinate 336 downwards.
CAAGGGGCTGACGTCCCTCCTGCGCGAATGGCTGGCCCTGTACCGCTCATTCCGGCGCTTCCGCCGGATGACCGACAGGTAGGGCGAGCCCCCGGCACCGGTGAACGGTCAATCGCGGCCCGCCAACGCGGCATCGACGATGCGCTGGAGTTTCGCCAGGCCCGTTTGCGCGACGGTCAGCGCGTCCTGTGCCCAGTAGGCCTCATTGAACAACTCCACGGACAGCATCCCCGCATAGCCCGCCTCCGCCAGGCCACGCAGCACGTCCCGGAGCGGGGCCACACCATCTCCCGGGTAGACCCGATCACCGTCGCGGATGGCCTCGCGCGGAGGGTC
>CBFDAZ010000701.1:0-3014 GCA_965602825.1 uncultured bacterium | reverse complement strand
CTTTTCCTGCTGCTCTTCGCGGTCATCGCTGGCGGGCTGGTGTGGCGATACGGGGCCGCGAACTTGTCTTGGCGCCACCGCGTCGTAGCTGAACCAGATCGAGACCCGGTTCAGCAGCCCGGCCCGCCAAGCGCTCAAGCACCGTAGCTTCGGCTCACCGCGAGAAGCGCGACAGGGCATCGATGCCTTCGTCCAGGCATACGACGCCGATGCCGCACCGTTCGAACGGAAGAAGGCCATCGTGCACCAACGCTCCCCCGCCAATTCCTACGCGAGCTTGCAGAAGTGAGTACTGACCTGTCGATCCCCCTGCACCAGGCACGGCGAGGGTCGCGGCCCGCGGGCAGCGAACCAGCATGGGCAAGCACGAATCCACTGGACTCCGGAGGCCGGACGGGTCCCGCGCTGGAGGGCAGACATGATAGCCAAAGACATCGGTCAGTTCATCGAGCAGCTTTCGCCGGGCCTGGGGAACGAGGAGGGCTTCCGGTTCGGGGAGCCGGGTGTCGAGGTGAAGGGCGTCCTTGTTTGCTGGATGGCCACCGTGGACGCGATTGAAGCGGCGGCCGGGCAGGGCTGCAATATGGTCGTCTGCCACGAGGAGCTGACCTATCCGTATGAATTCCGCGTCGGCGAGCTGGGCCGGCACCTCTGGTGGCGTCCAAACGCGTGGCGGCTGTCGCTGCTCGGCAAGCACGGGATGGTCGTCTACCGCGCCCACGGGATGCTCGACCGCTACTGCATCCTGGATGACTTCGGCAGGCTCCTCGGCCTCCCGGAGCCCGAGGTCAAAGAGGGCTATATGCGGATCCACGTGATCGAGCCGACGACCGTTCGTAAGCTGGCGGAACGGGTGAAGGAGCGCACCGGGATGGCGCATGTGCGCGTCTCGGGCGATGTCGAGAAGGTCGTCTCGCGCGTCGGGCTGCCGTGGGGCGGGCTGGGTCTCAGCCTGAACACGTCATTCCTGCAGCAGCTCCTGGCTCACGACCCCGATGTCTACATCGCCGGCGAGAGCGACGAATACGCCATGCGCTTCACGACCGACTGCGGCATCCCGATGATCGAGACAGGCCATTCGGTCAGCGAGAACCCCGGTCTGGAGCACTTCGCGAGCGATCTGCGCCGCAAGTTCCCCGACCTCAAGGTCGTCTTCTACAGCAACCCGGTGGCGTGGGCGACGGTGTGACGGAAAGCCCGTGCCGTCGTCGTTGACAGCGCGATTCGGCGTCGGCTATAATCACCTTGCGCCTCAAGTAGGGGCGGCAGATATGCCGCCCGGCCTTGCCTTACGTAGGTCGGGTCTCCAGGCCCGACAATGCGACTTGGCTAGCAAAGGTCATTGATGAATCCTGCCGTTGCGCTTATCCCCATCCTCGGTCTGGTGACCGGCCAGCAGGACCACTCCGGGCTCGCGCCGTGGGAGCCGGTCAACGGCTGCTACATCGGCGCGTACATCGACCTCGACGGCAACTGCCGGGGCGACATCGACGCCTTCGAGCGCCTGGCCGGCCGGAAGCACGCGTCGTACTTCCGCTACATCGGCTATGGCGAGCCATTCCCCTTTGAGTGGGTTGGCGATCTCCGAAGGCGCAAGTGCGCGGCCCACATCGCCTGGGAGCCCAACGACGGCCTGACGAACGTCCTGGATGATGAGTATCTGCGCGGCTGGGCGGAGGCGGCGCGGCACTCGGGCGCCCCGATCTTCCTGCGCTATGCGTCGGAGATGAACGGCACCTGGCAGGCGTACTCGGGCGACCCGGAGCTGTATAAGGAGAAGTGGCGCATTGTCTGCCGGGTCATGCACGAGGTCGCGCCGAACGTAGCGATGGTCTGGTGCCCCTTCAGCATGCCCCGGCGCACGATCCAGCCGTACTATCCCGGCGACGAATACGTGGACTGGGTCGGGGTGAACATCTACAGCGTCCACCACCACGACGGCGACCCGACGCGGCCCGGCGGCGAGGATCCACGCGACGAGCTGCAGTACGTCTACGACCTCTATGCCCCTCGCAAGCCGATCCAGATCTCCGAGTACGGGGCGACCCACTACTGCGGCGCGTGCGATACGTGGGTGCCGAGCTTTGCCTGCCTGCGAACCAAGGAGCTCTACGCGGGCCTGAAGACGCGCTTCCCGGCCGTCAAGATGGTCAACTGGTTCTCGGTGGACACGATCGGCGAGGGGCTGGCGGAGAACAACTACTCGGTCACCGACGATCCGACGATCCTGGGCACGTATCGACAGCTCATTGTGGATCCGTACTTCCTCGACACACTACCGGCCGATGAGTCGGCGTCCCCCGTGCTGATCGCGTCTCGGCCACCTGAGGGCGATGGCGGCGCCGGACCGGACACGCCGCCTCCGGTCACCACGCCGATCCAGCCCGGGGTGCCGGTGATCGCGGCGGACCCGCTGAGGGAGAGCCCCGTGCCGGCCGATGGTGCGCGGATCGTGTTGCACCAGAGGGGGAGGGCGGTGTCGGGCAGTGCGCTGGTCAGGATTGAGGTCGGCGAGGAAGTGCCGGCGCGATGGATTGATGTCTCGGTAGACGGCGCCTCGCGGTATCTGTCCACACGGCAGCCGTTCCGCTGGACGTGGGACACGACGCCGTACGAGAATGGGGAGCACGTGTTGAAGCTGATGGTCTACGACGCACTGGACTCCATCGTTGCCCACGACGAGCTGCGGGTGATCGTGCACAACGAGTAAGGCCGACCCCGGCGGCGTCAAGTGGCGGGCTGGAAGGCCCGCCGGCACAACGATTGCGTTGATCGCCTCCGGATGCCGCAACGCACCATGAGGCGCCGCCTCAGCTTCCCTCCGACCACCCTCTGTCCGCGTACCACTGCGCCAGGAAGTCCTCCCCCCGCTTCACGGACGCTTCCAGCCAGTGCTGGTGCTCGGCATACCAGCGGAACGTCGCCCGCATCCCGTGCTCCCACTCGGTCTCCGGGGACCAGCCGAGGAGCTGTATCTTCGAGTCGCTCAGCGAGTACCGAACGTCGTGGCCGGG
>CBFDAZ010000700.1:0-3015 GCA_965602825.1 uncultured bacterium | reverse complement strand
ACGCGTGCCAGTTGCCCGTTCTCGGCGCTGGGCTCGACGAGGCCTCGTCCATCGACCTCGTCGGCGGGCCATATCGCCCGGTTCCCGGCGCCGAGCGTCACCCAACCGGCGGCTTCGGTCATGGGCCGGGGCACGGCGCAGCTCAGCGATCCGCCCGCGCCCTCGCGAGCCAGCGATCCGAGCGCCTCCCGTGTGGCGGGCGACATGTCAGCCCAGCCGCCCGGCGGCAGCACCAGGACCACACACCGCTGTGCCGGGGCTCTCGACACTGGCAGCAGACCCACAAGGAGTGCCGCGCACATCGCCCCGAGCAGCCATCCATGCCGGGTCGCGGCACCCTCAAACGATGAAAATGCACGTGCGGCAGACGGCCGGTGCGGCCGTACGGCGGTGCTGAGGGGTAGGAGCGGCTTCAGCCGCGATGCCGTTCGTCGTTCCCGAGAACGGCCGCAGGCTGGAAGCCTGCGCCACGCGGATCTTCGCGGCAGATCACGGTGAGGGTATTCCTGCCGAAGTCGGTTCCACAACGCAATACGATCCCGGGACGTCAGTCTGTGGTCGCGAGGTCTGAGCTCGATGCGCGCTGCTTGCGGACGTCCTCGTACAACTCGACCGTGCTCCGGACCATGTTCCGGATGTCAAACCGTGCCAGGACCTCATCCCGCCTGTCGGTCTCCTCAGTCTCTCCGGGTTGGGCATCTCGGTCGAGGCCCGGCGTGTCGATGTTGAACTCCGTCTCCGACACCAGCATCTCCACTACCCTCATCAGCTCGCCCGTCGCCACGGCTACCGGAGCGTCGTCATCGGCCATCTCATCCAGCGAGATGGTCGTGAGCTCCTGCTTGAGTGCCCGCGCGATGGCCTCCGGGTCGTCTGGCCGCACGAACTTCACAAGGCTGACCCCGTCCAGTATCTCCCGTAGACCCGCCACCTCGGAGGCAATCGTCGGCACCCCGGCGGCCACGCCCTCCAGGGCCACCAGCCCGAACGACTCCTCGCGCGATGGCACCACGAGCACATCAAGCGCCGCCAGTATCTCGGGAACGTCACGTCGCCGACCCAGGAAGACGCACTGACCGGTCAGATGCAGATCGTGAGCCAGCGCCTCGAGGACCTCACGTTGCGGACCGTCTCCTACCACAACGAAGTCGACGTTCGGCAGCTCCTCCGAAAGCAGGGAGGCCGCCCGCAGGAAGACGTCAACACCCTTCTCCCCGGCCAGCCGGGCGACGACGCCAACCACCGCCGCCGCCGGGTCCACCCCCAGTTCCTTGCGCTTCGTCCCGGTCGGCACTCTACGCCTGTACGCCTGCGGGTCCACACCATTGTGGATGACCGACCACGCGTCGTCACCAGGCGGGCTGTACGCGCGAAGCGCCTCCCCGATGGCGTTCGACACCGCAATGCCGCGGTCAATCCGCCGGAAGAGCCAACGGTACGCCCATCGCAGAACGACACCGGCTCGGGCCTCACCGTCGGGAGGCTTGGGGAAGACGTGCGCCGTGAGGACCAGTGCTGGCCTGGGCTCCAGCCGCCTCAGTGCCCAGGCGGCCGTCATGCCGCCCATGTAGCCGTGGGCATGGACGATGTCGGGTCTCTGACTTGTTACGAGCCGGTGGAGTTGGCCGGCTGCCCCGAGCAGGGCGCGGGGGGCCGGCTCCGAAGGAATGCTCACATTGGCCCAGGTGATGCCGGCCTTCGAGAGCGCGATCTGGAACTCGCGACCCAGAGCGCCGGCCACCATCACCGAGAACTGCGGCTCAGGCAGACGGGAGGCCAGACCCACTACGTGCGACTGTATGCCCCCCTCTGCTGGCCGCACGACATGCAGGACGCGAATAGGCTCAACCATCGCAGATCGCTCCGCCATACAAGTGGAGGGATTATGAGGCGTCCCGGTTGGCCTGTCAAGCCGGCATGTTGAGCCCGGAGACGAGTCCCCTACAACCGAACAGGAAGACTGCGCCAGGAAGTCGAAATGGACAAGGTCAGCTTCTGAGTCTGGACCAAGGAAGGTCCTGCATGCCGGTCACCCAGTTGGATAGCGCCTGCCTGTACGGGTCGGGATTGCTGAAGGCAGATGTCGAGGTCATCGCACGCGCTATCCGTCTCGGACGTGGGGTCATCTTCGTCTGCGGGCCTCCCGGCAGCGGATACCGGCAAGCGATGTACAACCTGCTCGGATGCGTGGACCGGGAGACTCACAGCCTCGCAACGGTCGAACGCACCATCCAGAGCCACCTCTCCGGCGTCAGCCAGACCGAGCTCGACTGCGGACAGCCGCTCAGTGATCTGCTACGGGCTCTGCCGGGAGCCTATGCCGACGTGGTGGTGATCGACCCCATCGAGGGTGTCGCTGACGCCATCTCCCTCGTCCGCGCCTCCGGGCAAATGGTCATCATCGCGGGGGCGGTCGCCGAGAGCAGCCTTCAGCCCCTCGCCGAGTTACTCGAGATGGGGGCCCCGGCGCGAGTGATCTGCCGGATGGTCACCTGCGTCATCTCCACGCGCACAGTCCCCCGCCTCTGCCCCCACTGCCGGCACCCGGTCGACATGCCCATGGAGTTACTGACGGCGTTCCCGCCCCTCCAGGAAGCCGCCCTGCAATTCAGGGCGTACGTGGCCCTGGGCTGTCCGGCATGCGATTGCACCGGCCGCCAGGGGTCGATTTCGCTCTACGAGGTCCACGAGGTCGGACCACAGCTTGAAGGCATCCTGGACGGCGCGTACGCACCCGAGTCCCTGGCCGAGGCCGGCCTCCGCACGACAGTCATGGGATTGCTGGCGGACGCGCTCCACAAGTCGGGAGCTGGGCTCCTCGACCTGCATGACCTCGAACCCCTCATCAGTCAGTGCCCACCCGCGGCTCCCTTCGAGAAGTTCTGGGAGGGATAGCCGGCGCGCCATCCGCACCGGCCTCACTCCGCACTGAGCGGCCTTCCCCCAATCATCACCTGCGACTGCTTCGAAGATTTGGGGGTCGTTTGTGCCGACGGGTCTCCAGGCCCGTCGGCG
>CBFDAZ010000699.1:0-3016 GCA_965602825.1 uncultured bacterium | reverse complement strand
ACCACGGCCGAGAAGCTGGGCGTCCTCCTCGCGTCGCTCGGCACACCGGTCTCGGATGAGATCCTGTGGCGCGCCTGGGAGCCGATGCTATTCAACCAGGCCCATGACCTCATGTCCGGCGTCATGACCGACCATGTCTACGAGGATACCGTCCGGACCTTCGACTTCAGCCGCCGGATCGCTGCCCAGGAGACGGAGGATCGTACCCGCCGATACTGCGCCGCCATCGACACCCGTGGTGACGGGACCGCCCTCGTCGTCTTCAACAGCCTCGGGTGGTCGCGGACCGACGCCGTCACGGCCAAGATTGGCTTCACCGACATGGGCGTGCGTTCGGTTGAGGTCCTCGATCCGGACGGAAACCCCGTCCCCGCTCAGATCCTCCGGTCCGAGACCCGGGACGACGGCACGCTCGTGGAGGCCGAGATTGCCTTCATCGCGCACAACGTGCCCGCGCTGGGCCATTCCGTGTACCGGGTGATCCCCCAGCAGGCCACCGCGGAGCCAACGCCTCCACCCACCGAGTCCGTCCTCGAGAACGAGTTGTATCGTGTTGAACTCGACGCCTCCACAGGGGCGATCGTCGGCATCATCGTGAAGGACGACGCGTGGAACGCCCTTCGCGAGCCGGGCAACATTGTGGTGCAGGAGGAGGACCGTGGCGACCTGTGGGAGCCCTATCGCCCCTTGGACGGCGGCAGTCGCTTCGCCATGACCGACCCCCATCCCGTTCCGCCCCGTGGGCAGGCCGTCTACAGCGACGAGCAGCCCGGCGAACCCGGAAGCGTCACCGGCGGCCCGGTCGTCTCCGAGTTCAACGTCGAGCACCCCTTCGGCGAGCACGGACGCTTCAGGACATCGGTTCGCCTCTACGCCGGGCTCCGCCGTATCGAGGTCTGCACCCGGATCCTCAACAACGACGAGTTCGTCCGCTACCGCGCCCTGTTCCCCACCTCGATTGACACGGGGCAGGCGGTCCACGAGATCCCCTTTGGAGCCATCGAGCGCCCGTCCGACATCGAGTTCCCCGCGCAGAACTGGGTGGATTACGGCAACGGCTCCCGCGGAGTGGCCCTGCTGAACCGGGGTCTCCCGGGCAACGCCAGCCCCGATGGGACGCTGTTGCTATCTCTGCTGCGCAGCACCCGTATAGTGGCTTACGGCTTTGGCGGCGGCTATGAGCCGGGAATGACTTCCGACACGGGCTTCGAGCTGGGCAAGGAGATCGCCTTCGACTACGCCCTTGTGCCCCACGCCGGCGACTGGGGTCAGGCCGAGGTCTACCGCGAGGGGCAGGCCTTCAATACGCCCCTCATCGCCCTGACCGCCGCCCCACACGCCGGCCCCTTGCCTGCGCGATGGGGCTACCTCGAGGTCACTCCCGCCAACGTCCTCGTCTCGACGCTGAAGGCCTCGCGGGATGGGGCGGCGGTGCTGCGGGTCTACGAGGCCGCCGGCCGAGGGACGCCAGGCGTGCGGATCCGCCTTCCGGGGGGGACCCAGCGCGTCGAGGAGGCCGACCTCATGGAGGATCCCATCTCTGAGCTCCCCGCGCCCGATGGCGTCCTCGAGCTCGATCTTGGGCCCTTCGAGATCAAGACCATCAAACTTGCCGCTGACCCGCTGTTGCCCCCGGAGTGACGATGCGCTTCGAGCTGAACATCGACTACCCCGTTGAGAAGATGGAGCAGAGCCGCAAGCGCATGGAGGCCTGGGTCGAGTTCGGGTACGTCGACCGGGTGCCTGTCGGCTTCTGCCTGGTCCCGCGCTACTTCACACCCATCTTTGGCATTCCCTACAGCGCCATCTTCGCCAGCCCCGATGAGCAATACTACTGGCAGCTCCAGTTCCTGAAGTACCGGATCGAGAACGTCCCCGAGGACATAGTCTGCACGGGCCCCACGCTCCATGTGGCACCCTACTTCGACAATGTGCTCGACTCGGCGGCCTTCGGAGCGGAGGTCGTGTGGCCCGAGAACGAGACGCTCCACTGCCTGCCAACCGTCCGCACCGTCGATGAGATGGTGCGCTGCGAGGTCCCCGAACCTGGCAGCGGGATGTGGGGTCAGGCGCTGGAGTGGTGGCTGCGGATGCGCGAGCTCACGCGGGAGACGAAGCTCACCTTCAAAGGCGTCGAGGGCCACATGGAGGTGGCCCCGCTCGGCATCGGCTGCCTCAGCCCGCACATGATCGCCGTGGACCTGGTGGGCGGGGACTTCTATGCCTGGCAGCTCGAGCACCCCAGGGAATGCCACGCCTTCCTGGCGAAGATAACCCGCGGCCTGATCGAGGCCCAGCGCCACTTCATGCAGGTCGACCCGCGACCGCGTGGCGGCTTCGGCCTGGCCGAGGACACCGCCCAGTGCATGTCGGCGGAGCACTTCCGCGAGTTCTGCGTACCGTACACGGGAGAGCTATTCGACACCTTCGGGGCCGGCCTGCGGAGCGGCCGGGGTCTTCACATGTGCGGCCAGAGCACCCATCTCCACCAGGCCCTCGTTGACGATCTGCGCATCTCGAGCTTCGACATCTTCGGCTACTCGGTGGAGCCCGAGGTTGCCGCCCGCAACCTTGGCGGTCGTATGTATCTGTGGGGGAACATCGACCCGATGCTGATGCTCAACGGCACGAGGGCCGAGGTCAAGCAGGCTGCCCTCCGCGCGCTGGAGGCCCTGGCGCCGTGCGGCGGCTACCGCCTGGGGGACGGCGCCAATATATGTCCCGGGACCCCTCTCGAGAACCTGGCCGCCCTCACCGAGGCCGCTGAGGAATACGGTCTTCCGCCGTCCCGGCCCCACGCAGCGTCAGGCTAGCGGGCTTCCCTCGCTCTGTTCGCGGGGAACACTGGCCCGCATCATTCACGATGCACTACGGCCAGAGCACCCAATAACAGCGGGCAGGCCGTTACCGACCTGCATCCGTGCTCCCGGAGTTGGGCCATCCGCAGCACAGTCTGCTTCCCGGCAAGCACCCACACCGAAACAGAGTTTTCTGCCGGAAGGGCGCGGGAAACCGG
>CBFDAZ010000698.1:0-3029 GCA_965602825.1 uncultured bacterium | reverse complement strand
CCACCGCTGCCAGAAGATGTAGTAGGGGACGAAGTAGTAGCGGCGGCCATCGGGGCCGACCCATCCGAGGCCCTTGTCGATGATCTCCTCGCCGGTCTCCGGCTCGCCCTGCAGGCCCGCGGTGTTCCACGGCTCGAAGTCATTCTCCGGAAGCGTGCGCTCACATACGGGGCAGGTCACCTTGAAGGGTTTGTCGCGGTCCATTTCCCAAGGGTAGTGGCCGGCCTTGCGGGTGATCTCGTCCCCGCAGAAGGGGCAGTCATGGGCGATGCAGACGTTGATCGCCCGGAGCTGCTCCGGCGGCGGCACGAAGTCCCAGGTCTCCTGGTCGGACATCTCCAGATACCACGCCGCCGCGGACCGGGAGGCTTCGACCTGGGCCTTGGCCCAGTCGTGGGTGGCCACTTTGGCCCTCATCCCGGCCATCGTCTCGTCGTCGTAGTAGGTCCGCTCGGTCTTGGCCCAACCCATTGTGCTCACCACCAGGAAGGAGGCGAAAAGGGGCAGCGTCTTCATCCAGGGACACCCCCGTTGTCGGCCGGGAAGCACGTCAGTCGTCGAGCTTCAGGACCCGTCGGGCGTTGCCCTCCGCTATAGCCTGGCGATGCTCGTCGGCCATCGGCGTTTCCCTCATCCACTCGATCTGGGGCAGATCCTGACCGGCGTAAAGGTAGTCGGTGGCAAACAGGATCTTGCGCCAGTTCCGCTCGATGAAGCCCTGAGTGAAGTCGGGGTCACGCGACATGGCGTTGTAGCCCGACCCGGCCGAGATGTCGGCGTGCATGTTGTCGTACTCCTGCAGGAGACGGTCGGCGGCGCCTCCCTCCACGACCGGCGTGTTGGGATAGCCGCAGCTCGCGTCGTCGTCCGCGGAGATGGCGTTCCACCATCTTGGCCCGTGCCCGATGAAGATCAGATCCGGGAACTCCTGCAGGCATTTCTCGAGGCGCGGGAGGCCGACTTCGTCGAAGTTCGAGTAGCTGCTTCCATAGAAGATCAGGGGGAGCCCCAGGTCGCTGCACTTGGCGTAGATCTTCTTGTGCAGCGGGTCGTCAATGGGCAGGCCGTCCACGGTCTCGCCGAAGCCCTTGATGAGGCTGCAGGTGCGGCAGAAGTGGTCGATGACGTCCTCGGCATTGGGCATCCGGGGATCAACGTGGACGAAAGGAATCAGCCGTTCAGGGTACTTGAGCGCGGCCTCGATGACGGTCTCCGTCATACAGATGGAGGTCCCCACCTCCGGGCTCTCGATCGGTAAGACGACTGACCTCGCAATGCCGTTCTCGTTCATCTTGTCGATCAACTGCTCGGCCGAGATGCCGAGCCGTTCCCCGGGGATTCGGCCGGTGTAGTGCAGGTGAGTATGGGTATCGATCATGTGACACCTCGTCCCGGGCGGCTTGCGATGCTGAAGCGAGTGGGACTTCGGCGGCGGCCAACTCGGACCTCCCGTCGCGGATGGCCACGGAGCGACCCAGCGACCGGGCAGAGGAGGTACGCCAGGAGCCGCCGCGAAGTCGCGGGGCAGCGTCGCCTCCGCTCCCTTCCCGGTCCGTGCCGCCGTGTGGCGGCGCTGAGGGGTAGGAGCGGTTTCAACCGCGATGCCGTGCCGTATCCGTGGCCCTTGCCGTCTTCCGTGTGTTCCGTGTATTCCGTGGTCCCCGAGACCTTCGGAGCAGTCCGAGTTGCCTGTTACATCAGGAGGCAAGCCAATGCTGGCCGATGCTCTGCTCCAGGATGACCAGATCGAGCCGCTGGCCGACGGCGTGCTGGAGGTGTTGAGCCAGGTGGGGATCCTGTGCCAGAACGACGAGCTTCTACAGGCCCTGCAGGCCGCGGGGGCGTCGGTTGACTCCGCCTCCCAGCGGGCCAAGTTCCCTCGCGCGATGGTCGCAGACTTCATCGACGGCGTGCGTCGCGAGAACGCGGGCCGCGGGGGCTGGTCGGAGCGCTTCTCCGCTCCCGGCTTGGCCGGGATCGGCACCCAGGTGGCCCAGTTCTTCCACGACCACGATACCGGGGAGCGTCGCAGCTCCAACCGTGAGGACTTCATCACCTGCACCAGGTTCGGGGATGTGCTGCAGGAGGGCGGCAGCGTTGGGCACTCGCTGGCGATGACCGACGTTCCGCCCCTGCTGGAGCCGCTCGAGGCCGGCATGCTGCTGGCCGAGTACGCCCACGACCCCGGCCCGCCCTTTGCCTGGAAGGCCCGTCAAGTGGACTATCTCATCGAGATGGGCGATGTCCTGGGCAAGCCCAACTGGTACACGATGGGAGCCATGTGCTTTGCCCACCCTCTGCGCTTCGACCGCGATGTGGCGGACCGGTTCGTGCGCCAGGTCCGGGACGGGGGCTCAGCGGGCATCACCGCCATGCCGGTCGCCGGGCTGACCACGCCGGTGACCGCCGAGGGCTTCGTGGTCGTCGCCAGCGCGGAGGTCGTCGCCACATGGTTGGCCGGTCGAGCCCTGAACCCCGAGGCCCCGCTCGGCGGCTCGATGTGGGCCGGGAGCGTGGACATGAAGACCGGCGCCGTCAGCTACTCGGCCTTCGACGCAATGTTCTACGGCTTTGCCTGCGTACAGTTCCTGCGCAAATGGGCGGGGGCGCATGTCCCGGTGGGCGCGGGCGAGTACTGCGACGCCAAGCTGCCGGGCCTCTACACGGCGCTGGAGAAGGCCTACAAGGCGCTGCTGGTCACGGCCTTCACGGGGCAGCCACCGGGAGCCGGCAGCGGCCTGGTGGATGAGGGCAAGACGCTCTCTCTCGTCCAGCTCCTGCTCGACCGCGAGTATGCCACAGGAGTCGGGCAGCTCGCGCACTCGATTGACCCGACACCCGAGAACATCGGCATGCCGACCATTCAGGAGGTCGGCGTCGGCCTGTCACGCAACTACTTCGAGACCGACCACACGCTCAGCCGCTTCCGCTCGTCCGTCTGGCTCCCACAACTCATCGATCGTTCCGGGTGGAACGGCTTCGCCGCCGAGGAGGAGGTCCTGGCGCAGACACGCGCGCGGGTCAATGAC